>NZ_JBHRZX010000012.1:63490-68893 GCF_042649785.1 Streptococcus alactolyticus
ACATTTCAACAGGTGGAGATTCCATTGATGTGACAGACATTATGCCAGACGATTATAAAACATTAGCTGCGCAAATGGCTAGAGCTGTTGGTGCTTGGGTGTGTGGAGTTGATTTGATTATTCCTGATAAGAGTCTTCCTGCAAGCAAAGAAGAGCCAAACTGTGCTTGTATTGAACTCAATTTCAACCCTGCTATTTACCTTCACACTTATTGTCACGAGGGTCCAGGACAAGCACTTACACCAAAAATCCTAGCCAAACTATTCCCTGAACTTTAACCCATAAAATCTTTGACACAATTACAGTCATCACTTGTCATTCTTAACCGTTTTACGATAAAATAAAATCAATCTTAGATAGAAATGGATTGAATATATGTCTCGACCTAGAAAAAACGGAGGAGGCCTCATTATCGCTATTATCGGGGTTATCCTTCTCATTGCTTTGCTTGAAAGCTTGTTAGAAATCATTATCCCACTTGCAATCGTTGGTGGTATTGGATATGGTATTTATTATTTTGCGACCAAGCAATCACGTCTTGAAAAAGTTAATACTAAGCAACGCTTGCAAGATTTAAAAGATAACATTCGTATTGCTGACCGCCAAGTCAAACTTTTGGATAGTTATCTCGATGAAAAAAATTACACCCAATACGTTGTCAATGCGCGCCAGCTATTGCCACAAATACGTCACATCAAGTCTGAACTTAGTGAGCTCAAAGCCAAAATGGATTTAAACATCTACAAGCGTGTTCTCAAAAAAGCTGAAACTGTTGAAAAAGATATCAAATTCCAACTAGACCGACTGGATGTCTCACCAGTAAATCCTGACATTTCTGAGGAAGAAGCTGATTTACTAGAACTCGCTCCAGAGTTAGCTCATCTTTACAATAACATTCAGCAAGACCATTTGACTATCTTGAAGAAGATTGAAAATGCTGATAACAAAGAAGAACTCACTGCACTTCACGAGGCTGATATGGACCGCTTCCGCGATATTTTGGATGGCTATCTAAAAATCAAAAAAGCCCCGAAAAATTATTACAATGCTGATGAGCGTTTAGCAAAAGCGAAAACCGCAATGGAAAAATTTGATTTGGCTCTCGATGAAACGCTTCGAAAACTGAATGAAAGTGACTTAAAAGACTTCGATATCAGTCTTCGCATGATGGCTGACGACGATACAAACTTATAAGTTTAATGGGAGGGTATTATGGCTGATACTTTTAACTTTGACATTGATAAAATCGCAGATAATGCAATCACAAAAACAGACAAAACAACCGAAATCATCGTAGCAACTGATACTTCAGCAACTGGTCAAGTCTCTTTTTACGACAAACTGACCCCTGAACAACAATCAGCAATCACAGCCAAAGCTCCTGCTTTAGTTGATAATTTTGTTGCTGACCAAAATGCTCTGCTTGATTTTGGAACATCTGCTGTTGAAGAAGTTAACACAACCGTCAACCGCATTTTGGCTGAGCAAAAAAAACTTGAAATTCCACAAGTTGATGACCTGCTCAAAAACGCTAACCGCGAGTTAAACGGCTTTATCGCCAAATACAAAGACGCTAAGCCTGCTGAGCTCGAAAAGAAACCAAATTTCCTACAAAAGCTCTTTAAGCAAAGCAAAAATAGCCTGCAAGAATTCTATTTTGATTCACAAAATATCGAGCAAAAAATGGATGGTATGGCTGCCGCTGTTGTCAAACAAGAAGAAATCTTGGCTCGCAACATCGTCTCAGCAGAAATGCTAATTGAAGACAACAACAAATCTATTGAAAACTTGGTTGGCGTTATCGCCTTTATCGAAGCTTCTCAGACAGAAAGTGCCAACCGTGCGCAAACTCTTCAAAATGAACTTGCAACACTTGATAGCGCAACGCCTGATTACCAAGTAAAATCTGACGAGCTAGCTCGCATGACCGAAGTCATCAATACGCTTGAACAACAGCACACTGAATACCTCAGTCGCCTTTACGTTGCTTGGACAACCACACCGCAAATGCGCAACATGGTCAAAGTCTCATCAGATATGCGCCAAAAACTTGGCATGATCCGTCGCAACACCATTCCGACAATGAAATTATCAATTGCACAGCTCGGTATTTTGCAACAATCCGTCAAATCTGGCGTGACTGCTGATGCTATTGTCAATGCTAATAACGCTGCGCTTCAAATGCTTGCTGAAACGAGCAAAGAAGCTATCCCTATGCTCGAACGCACTGCTCAAAGCCCAACCGTTTCTATCCAATCTGTCACAGCTCTTGCTGAGAGCCTCGTCGAACAAAACAACAGTATTATCGCAGCTATCGACAACGGTCGAAAACAACGTGCTCAACTCGAAGCAGCCGTTGTAAAATCCGCAGAAACCATTAACGACTCTGTTAAAATTCGTGACCAAAAAATCGTCGAAGCCCTTCTTAACGAAGGCAAAGAAAGCCAAGAAGAAGTCGAAAAAATAAACGTCACAGAAGAAAAATAAACTAAAAAGCGAGGTTCTCCTCGCTTTTTAGTTTATTTTTCACTGCATGATTACGCTTTACAGCTCACAATACTAGCCCATCAATTTTGCTTTGTGTTATAATATTCTTATGGATAAACTTATAAAATCAATTTCAAAATCTGGTTCTTTCCGTGCTTATGTGCTTGATAGCACTGAGACTGTTAGAACTGCTCAAGAAAAACATCAAACACTTCCTAGCTCTACAGTTGCTCTAGGTAGAACGCTTATCGCCAATCAAATCCTAGCCGCCAATCAGAAAGGAGACAGCAAAGTAACCGTCAAAGTCATTGGTGATAGCTCACTTGGTCACATTATTTCTGTGGCTGATACCAAAGGGCACGTTAAAGGCTACATTCAAAACAAAGGCGTTGACATCAAGAAAACAGCGACTGGCGAAGTTGTTGTAGGGCCTTTTATGGGTGCGGGCCAATTCGTGGTTATCACAGACTACGGCACTGGTAATCCTTATACTTCTTCAACACCGCTTGTTTCAGGAGAAATCGGTGAAGATTTGGCCTTTTATTTGACTGAATCTGAACAAACACCTTCTGCCGTTGGACTTAACGTCCTTCTTGATGACGAAGACAAAGTCGAAGTTGCTGGTGGCTTTATGTTGCAAGTTCTTCCAGGTGCATCTGAAGAAGAAATCAACCGCTACGAAAAACGTATCCAAGAAATGCCAGCCATTTCAAAACTCTTGGAATCTGACGACCACATTGAAGCCCTTCTAAAAGCTATCTATGGCGAAGACGAATACAAAGTCCTTGCTGAAGATGAAATCGGCTTTAACTGTGACTGCTCACGTGAACGTTTCGAAGCTGCTCTTGTCACTCTTGGCAAAGATGAATTAAAAGCCATGAAAGACGAAGACCACGGTGCTGAAATCACTTGCCAATTCTGCGGTAAAACATACAACTTTACTGAAGATGATTTGGAGGGCTTGATTAATGACTAATCTCAGCTCATCTTTCATGATTGGTGATGTTGAAATTCCTCACCGCACGGTTCTAGCACCCATGGCAGGGGTGACAAACTCTGCTTTTCGTACTATTGCCAAAGAATTTGGAGCTGGCTTAGTCGTTATGGAGATGATTTCTGAAAAAGGACTTCTCTATAACAACGAAAAAACCCTGCACATGCTACACATTGATGAAACTGAACATCCGATGTCTATTCAACTTTTCGGTGGCGATGCAGATGGTCTAAAACGCGCAGCTGAATACATCCAAGAAAATACAAAAGCTGACATCGTTGACATCAATATGGGCTGTCCTGTTAATAAGGTCGTCAAAAATGAAGCAGGGGCAAAATGGCTCAAAGATCCTGATAAGATTTATCATATCATCAAAGAAGTCACTTCTGTCCTTGATATTCCACTAACCGTCAAAATGCGGACAGGTTGGTCAGATAACAAACTAGCTGTTGAAAACGCGCTTGCCGCTGAATCAGCTGGTGTCTCTGCCCTTGCTATGCATGGACGCACACGTGAACAAATGTACACAGGTCAATGTGACCTTGAAACACTTGCTCGCGTTTCAGAAGCCATCACTAAAATTCCATTTATCGGAAACGGTGACGTGCGCAGCGTTCACGATGCGAAATACATGATTGAAGAAATCGGTGTTGATGCCGTCATGGTAGGACGTGCTGCGATGAATAACCCTTACATTTTCACCCAAATCAATCACTATTTTGAAACAGGTGAGGAACTGCCTGATTTACCATTTGTCAAAAAATTGGATATCGCAGAAGACCATCTCAAACGTTTGATTGACCTCAAGGGCGAAACCATCGCCGTTCGTGAATTTCGTGGCTTAGCCCCACACTACCTTCGTGGTACCGCTGGCGCTGCCAAAATCCGCGGAGCCGTTTCACGCGCAGAAACCATTGATGAAGTCAAAGAAATCTTTGACAGCCTACGATAACAAAAAAGCAGCCTGCTGACTGCTTCACATACAAAAACTGCTAAGGTACTTTGCCCTAGCAGTTTTTTTGACTAAACAATATCAAATTTCAGCTGGCCTTTGGCAACCCCGATTTTTAGAGTATCACCATTTGCTAATTCGTCTGATAAGATGAGTTCTGATAGCTTATCTTCCACCTTGTCTTGCAAGGTTCGGCGGAGCGGACGTGCTCCCATTTCAGGGTCATAACCCAATTCAGCCAAATATTTAAGGGCTGATGGTTGGAATTTCAAGGTCACACCTTTTTCAGCCAGAGTTGCAATCAATGGTTTCACCATGATTTTCACAACTTCACGCATATTGTCTTGCGTCAAGCTATGGAAGACCACTTTTTCATCAATACGGTTGATAAATTCAGGACGGTAAGTTTTTTTGAGCTCTTCCATGATGCGTTTTTGCATGGCTTCGTAATCATGTGCCATATCACGCACTCCAAAACCAACAGTCTTTTCATCGCGCAAAGCTGTCGCACCAAGGTTTGAGGTCATGATGATAATGGTGTTTGAGAAATCCACTTTTCGACCACGACTGTCTGTCAAAACCCCGTCATCCAAAACTTGCAAAAGCACATTGAAAATGTCAGGGTGAGCTTTTTCCACCTCGTCAAACAAAAGCACTGAATACGGTTTGTTACGAACTTTCTCAGTCAATTCGCCGCCTTCTTCATAGCCGACATAGCCTGGAGGGGCACCGTTAAGACGGCTCGCCGCAAATTTTTCCATGTATTCCGACATATCAAAGCGGATAAGAGCTGATTCGTTATCAAAGAGCAATTCTGCAAGGGCTTTCGCCAATTCAGTTTTACCAACACCAGTTGGACCAAGGAACATGAAGGAACCAATTGGACGTTTGCCTGTGCGAATACCTGCTTGATTACGGCGAATTGCACGGCTAATTGCTGAAATGGCCGCGTCTTGCCCAATAACACGCT
>NZ_JBHRZX010000012.1:68970-126605 GCF_042649785.1 Streptococcus alactolyticus
GCTTAAAGTCGCCATAATATCATCTTCTGTGACAGGTGTTGGTTTACGTTTCACCTTGGTATCTGCCTTTTTGAGCAAGCTTGTCGCTAAAGCAAAATCGCCATCTAAAATGGCTTGGTCAGCAGGCGTCAACATCGCTGGCGCTTCTTTCTTAACTAAACTTTGCACGGTTGCACTGGCTTCATCCAGCAAATCAATAGCAGAATCAGGTAGGTTTTTGCTGGTCAAATAACGGTGAGCAGATTTAACAGCTGTCAAAACAGCGGCATCTGAAATGGTAACATTATGGAAGTCCTCATAAGATTTCTTCAAGCCCAACAAAATCTGATAAGCATCTTCAACACTTGGCTCTTCAATCGTGATTTTCGCAAAACGACGAGAAAGCGCAGCATCTTTTTCAAGGTGTTTTTGGTATTCTTCTTGTGTTGTTGCACCCACCATGTGCAAGGTACCACGCGCCAAGGCAGGTTTTAGGATATTTGCCGCATCTAAGGTGCTGTCAATGCCTGACCCTGACCCCATAATCGTGTGCACTTCATCAATAAACAAGATAATATGACCATCTGCTTCAATATCTGAAATGATTTGATTCATGCGCTCTTCAAAATCCCCACGAAAACGCGTGCCAGCAACCACACTCATCATGTCCAATTCCAAGACACGCATATCTTGCAATTCATATGGAATCGCTCCATTGATAATGCGTTGCGCCAAACCATAAGCCAAAGCTGTCTTACCAACACCAGCTTCTCCCACCAAGACAGGATTGTTCTTAGTTTTACGGCTAAGCACTTGCACCATTCGTGAAATTTCTTTGTCACGTCCGATAACGGGCTCAAGCTTTCCTTGACGTGCCATTTCCGTCAAATCACGCGTAAAATCAGACAGTTCTCCTGCAGTGGATTGCGGTTTAATCATGTCTGAAAAAGCACCGCCCATGCTTGCTTTTTTCGGTTTACAAAGCTCATGAATGGCTTTGATATTTTCCTTGGTAAAGCCCGCATAACGTGCCAAGCTCTTACGCAAATCAATCAAACGAACCGAATCGCCGTCTTCTTTCTGCTTGAAACCAGCCACTTCCAATAAACGTGTCGCAAACAAATCCAAGTTTAACAACATGGCATAAAGTACGTGCTCTGTCCCAACTTCAATGTCGTCCGTCACAACACTAATCTCTTGTGCAAAGTCAAGAACATCGCTAAGCGCTTTTGACTGTTCCACAAAACGCATCTGCTCAACACGTTCCAACGGTGACTTATTTAGTGCCAAAACAGCTGCTGCTTCGTATTCTTCATAAGGAATACGACTTTGGTATTCTGCAAAGGTAAGACCTGCTACTGAATCATGTACAGCTACCATGGCCAATAGCACATGCCAACTCTCTAAATAGGGGCTTTCAAAACGTGCTGCTTGATACTGCGCGACATTGAAAACCTCCTGCATTTTTAACGAGTACTCACTCATAAATGAAATCCTTTTCTATCTAATCTTTGTAAAATTCGGCGCAACATCCGCGCTCTAATCTCTGGGGCGTTTTCTCCGAGAACCTCATCTGAAGCCGTTGCCAAGATTAAATTCCCTTCACGCTCGCTGATAATCTTTTCTTCAAAAAGCTGCTGAATCAAGTCCGTAAAGATCTGTTCACTAATGCGCTCCCCAATATGTGCCATCAGATTACCAAACATTTGATGACGGTCTGAAAAACGCACCCTCGCGATGCGAATATAGCCACCCCCACCTCGCTTACTTTCAACCGTATAGCCACGACTTTCGGTAAAACGTGTCTTAATCACATAGTTAATTTGGCTAGGAACGACTTGAAAGGTATCAGCCAAGTTTGAGCGTTTGATTTCAGCAATACCTGATTGAGCTAATAGCTGCTTTATATATTCTTCAATACAGTCCGATGTATTTTTAGCCACTAGACTCCTCCTTTCAAGCAAAAGACCTCAAAGGTCTGTCTTTGACTATAATTGACTATTATTATATCAAAATTATGGTCTTTTATAAATGAAAAGCCCCCAAATATCATGAAACTCTTAGCAAACTTTCCAGGCTATTATTTTCATGCTATAATTATTCATTTTTAGTTGTGTTTGTTTCTAATATAAGATAAAATAAAATCTGAAACAAACGAAAGGTTATAAGTGACTAAATGAATTATCTCATTACATTTCTTATTGCTATGGTACCTCTTATCGAATTGCGTGGTGCCGTTCCTTACGCTATCGCAACTGGTATCCCAATGTGGCAAGCACTTATTATCGGGGTCTTTGGTAACATGATACCTGTGCCAATCATTTTTTTCTTTGCCCGTCGTGTGCTTGAATGGGGAGCAGATAAACCTGTTATCGGTGGTTTCTTTACATGGTGCTTGAAGAAAGGTCATAGCGGAGGTCAAAAATTAGAAGCAGCTGCTGGCGACCGTGGGGTCTTTATCGCTTTACTTTTATTTGTCGGTATTCCAATTCCTGGTACAGGAGCTTGGACAGGGACTCTAGCAGCCTCAATCCTTGACTGGAATTTCAAACAAAGTGTTATTGCCGTTATGCTTGGAGTTATCCTCGCAGGTATCATCATGGGAACACTAACCGTCTTTGGTCTAGGGGCAATCAGCTAAAAAATCAATCAAAAGAGCTTAGGGGCAACCTAAGTTCTTTTAAACGTCTTAACTTCTTATTTGAAAAATACTTTCTACCAAATAAAAAAAGTCTGAGCTACTAGCTCAGACTTTTTAGTTAGACACCGTTTCTTAGTTGTTAAGAGCGGCTGCCATTGTTGCTGCAACTTCTGATTCGAAGTCGTTAGCTGATTTTTCGATACCTTCCCCAACTTCGAAGCGTTCGAAAGTTGTCACTTTAGCACCTACTGAATCAAGGTATTGTTCAACAGTTTTGCTGTCGTCCATGATGTAAACTTGTGCAAGAAGTGTATATTGTTGGTCAACTTTAGTGTTGTCAAGCATGAAGCGGTCCATTTTACCTGGAATGATTTTATCCCAGATTTTTTCTGGTTTGCCTTCTGCTTTAAGTTCTGCTTTGATATCTTCTTCTGCTTGAGCGATTACCTCATCAGTCAATTGTGATTTAGAACCGAATTTCAAGTGTGGAAGAGCTGGCTTGTTAACCATTGCACGTGATTCGTTGTCTTGGTCGATTTTGTGGTTCATTTGAGCCAATTCATCGTGGATGAATTCTTGATCAAGTTCTTCGTATGAAAGAACTGTTGGTTTCATCGCTGCAACGTGCATTGATACTTGTTTAGCAAGAGCATCATCGCCACCTTCTACAACTGTGATAACACCGATACGTCCACCGTTGTGTTGGTAAGCACCAAAGTATTGGTCATCAGTTTTTTCAACAATAGCAAAACGACGGAATGAAATTTTTTCTCCGATAGTTGCTGTTGCGTTAACATAAGCAGCCTCCAAAGTTTCCCCTGAAGGTAAAGTCACCTTAAGAGCTTCTTCATTGTTAGCAGGTTTTTGTTCTGCGATAGCTTTAGCTGTTGCTTCAACTAATTCAACGAATTGAGCGTTTTTCGCAACGAAGTCTGTTTCAGCGTTAACTTCAACAACTGCTGCAACATTTCCGTCAACATAAATACCAGTCAAGCCTTCAGCAGCAACGCGGTCAGCTTTTTTAGCTGCTTTAGCCATCCCTTTTTCGCGAAGCAATTCAATTGCTTTTTCCATATCACCATCAGTTTCAACAAGGGCTTTTTTGGCGTCCATGACACCAGCACCTGATTTTTCGCGCAATTCTTTTACTTGAGCTGCAGTAATTGCCATTTCTTAAGTCCTCCAGGAAGTTTGTTTTTATAATAAAAACGAGACAGAGCGGTTTGCTTTCTGCCCCGTTTTAAAGCCTATTTAAGCCTATCTAAAGCCTTAAAAATTAGTCGTTGTCTCCTTCTACAACTTCAACGATTTCTTCGATTGAATCAGCTTGTGCTTCTGATGCAAAATCAACATCTGCATCTTCACCTTGACGTCCTTCGATGATAGCATCTGCCATTTTAGAAGTAATCAATTTAACCGCACGGATAGCGTCATCGTTTGCTGGGATGATAACATCGATATCATCTGGGTCAGCGTTTGTATCAACCATTGCAACAACAGGGATACCAAGTTTTTTAGCTTCTTTAACAGCGATTTGTTCTTTATGTGGGTCAACAACGTACATTACGTCTGGGATACGAGGCATATCTTCGATACCACCCAAGAATTTTTCAAGACGAGCACGTTGTTTGTTAAGAAGAGCAACTTCTTTCTTAGGAAGAACTTCAAAAGTTCCATCTTCTTCCATGCGTTTGATTTCTTTCAAACGAGCGATACGTTTTTGGATAGTGTCCCAGTTTGTAAGAGTTCCACCCAACCAACGGTGGTTGATGTAGTATTGACCAGCACGTTCTGCTTCTTCTTTAACAGCATCAGCAGCTTGTTTTTTAGTACCAACAAACAAGATAACAGCGTCGTTTGCAGCAGCGTCACGAACGAAGTCGTAAGCAGCGTCAGCCATTTTTACAGTTTGTTGAAGGTCGATAACGTGGATACCGTTACGTTCTGTGAAGATGTATTTAGCCATCTTAGGGTTCCAGCGACGAGTTTGGTGACCGAAGTGAACACCAGCCTCAAGAAGTTGTTTCATTGAAATTACTGCCATGAGTAGTTTCTCCTTTTTATAATGTTTTTTTCCTCTTCTAGACTTCATCTTGCAAATCCACTCGTGATGAGCAACAGAGTCACAATACATCTAGAATGAGTATTTGTTGCATAATACAACAAGCTGATTTTACCACATCTACCCTTTTTTGACAAGTCAAATATCCTATCACCAAGCGTTTATTTAGAGGGTGGGATTATTAGTCTAATTCGTTTTATTCAGACACTTTAACGATAACAAAAAACAGATGATTAACCACACAACTAACGTGATAATCTGACTAACTGAAATAACTTGATCTCCAAAAACACTATTCCTAACTAAATCGCCAGATGGAACAAATGGCAAAAATCTATATACCTTCAAAATGATCATCGGAATTCTTCTTGCTGGAAAAAGAATGGGGAAAATAGTAAACCAATCATCAAAATTAACTGTGTTGTCAGAGTCATTAAATTAGGACTTGAACAATGCTACAAAGAATGATTAGCGATTTATTCCTGATATAACTCCACGTCATTAAACTCATGATTGTTGTAGATTACTTTTCAGCCAACTCTCCATAACTATCGTTTAAAGTTTCAGTAGCCACACTGTAATACGAAATCAATTTCTTATCAATTCTATCTGCCATCCATTCAAATAGCTTAGAAACCTTTTGATTATCCAATTGACACTCCACTTCACCATTTATATTGATCGCATATTCAAATGGAAAATCCTCTAAAGTCCGCTTCGATTTAACTAAAAATCTTACGATACTTTTTGAATTAACCGATAATTCCCTTACATTTCCATATGTTTTAACTTTTCCATTTTCAAATAAGTAGTACTTATCTGCATACTTTTCAACTTCTAAGATATTATGCGTTACTATAACAACTATATGCCCTTTAGAAGCTAGCTCTTTTAGATATGACCATAGTTTATGCCTTCTTATTGGATCAACATCATTCGTTAGTTCATCCAATAAAATAATTTTAGGCGGAGAAATAACAGCCATCGCAAACGATGTTAGTCGTTTTAACCCACCGGAGAGCTTTTCCCCAGTTTTATTTTCCCTCTTTTTTATATCTAATTTTTGGAGTATCCCATTAACTTCCTGTTGTAGTACTCCATTAGAAAGTCCCCTTATTCTACCGATTGCAGTTACTGATTGTTTAATTGATATTCCTTTTAGTGGAGCATGCAATTGAGGCATCATCGAAATATTCATTCTGGATAAAACTGGATTTTGAGTAAGAGAAATATCTCCAAAATAGACTTCATGTTTCCTGTGTCGATGAACAGACAGCAATAAACTCAATTACGTATAAAAAAATAAAAAGCCCGACAAAATCGGACTTTTTATTTCGTATCTTAAAAGGCGGTAGACGGATTTGAACCGACGATCAAGCTTTTGCAGAGCCGTGCCTTACCACTTGGCTATACCGCCATAACAAATAATATTCTACCTTAAAATCTAAATGGCGTCAAGTAGATTTCTTAAATTCTGAACTTATCTTACCGATTCTATTTTCCTTGTAAAATACGGGATTTATGCTATAATACTAAAGATCTTTGGAGGCGTTTTATGAAAAAACTAAGTCCTAACAGTCACATTCGCGTACTCAGTCCGTCAGATTCAATTGCTCGCTTGGGTGGATTTGAAGCCAACCTTTCTGCCAAAGAAACGTTAGAAAATCTAGGATTTCGTGTGTCATTTTCAGAACATTACTTAGAGTCTGATATGCTCTATTCTTCTTCAATCAAGAGCCGTGTTGCTGATTTGCACGCTGCTTTTGCTGATGACTCTGTTGATGCTATTCTGGCTACGATTGGTGGTTTTAATTCTAACGAACTGTTGCCCTATCTTGACTACGACTTAATTGCCAAACACCCTAAAATCATCTGTGGCTATTCGGATTCGACAGCCTTTTTGAATGCTATTTTTGCTAAAACTGGAAACCTCACTTACATGGGACCGTCATATTCTAGTTTTAAAATGAAAGAAGGTCAAGATTACCAGAGCAAGGCTTGGTTAAACGCCACGACAAAATCAGCTTACGACCTTGTTCCAAGTCAAGAGTGGTCAAGCGACCCTTGGTATGACCCAACACAACCACGTCATTTTATGCCAACAGAATGGAAAATTTACAACGCAGGGAAAGCTTCTGGCACCATTATTGGTGGAAATTTATCTACTTTTGGACTTCTTCGCGGAACACCGTATGCCCCACAGGTAGAAGACTATGTCCTTTTTTTGGAACAATCCGAAGAAGACGGTTATTACGAATTCACGCGCAATTTGGCAGCAATTTTGCAGGCTTACCCTCAGCCCAAAGCCGTGCTTATCGGACGATTTCCTAAAGAATGCCAAATGACCCAAGATATCTTGATCTACATCTTGGACAAACACCCGATTTTGAAAACCATTCCTGTCATGTATGATCTTGACTTTGCCCACACCCAACCGCTTTTTACCATTACGATTGGAGCAAAAGCTAGCATTGACACGGACAGCTTCAGCATTTCCATTCGGGAATAGGCTTTTTCTCACCATTTGAAAGGGCTTGTGCTGTGGTATAATGGTCATACTGACTATTTTTACATATTGAGGAAAACAGGACTAATGGATACCGTCAACAAATACTTTTCCCTAAGCGTGCGTTATGCGATTCGGGGAATTTTTGCATTTGCTTTTTTAGTTGCCGTAGGATTTTTAGGATGGACTTCTCCGCTTGGGTTGATTATCATTCTAGTTAGCTTTTGGCTGTTTAGAAAAGCCATTCTAGCATTTGGTTCGACACTTTTTAAGTTCATCACGCAACATAAAAGGGCAGTTATGCTCGTGGCAATTGCTTTTCAAATACTCCTGCTATTCTCGGCGAGATTACTCATCCGAAGAGATGCGGCGGTGGTTTTCACAGGAGCCTTTCACTACCTTGCCGAAGATTTAACCGTGAACTACATCACGCGCAACCCCAATAACCTCTTTTTGTTCTTGTACGAACGGCTGTTTTTCAATCTTTTTCATGAAAATGGACTGTGGGGCATGATGGGGTTAAACATGCTTTATGTGAATGCCTCAGCCTATATTATCTATGCCACGGCCAAACGCTATGGCAATCAGAAGATAGCTGATCGTTGCTTTTTCTTCTTTACCTTCCTGTTTCTATTTTCGCCCTTTTTTATGAGCATGTACACGGACGTTTTAGCTTTGCCGCTGCTGTGTTTGCAGACTGCCTTGGCGCTTGCTTTACTACAAACAAACCAAAAGATACAACTCCTAAAAAACGCTACTCTTTTGGGAATCGTGACAGGAGTGACTTATTTCATTCGTCCGACTGCGCTTGTCTTAATCATTGCACTTTTTATGATACTTGGGCTAAACCGTTACTGGAAGAAAGGAATTATCATTTTCAGCCTTTTTCTCGTCAGCTTTGGTAGTATTTATGCTGGCGGCAAATACTTAGAGAGCCACCAAACCGAAATTCAACTGCTCAAAGGTAAAGGCTTAGCCAAATCAGCCCTGCTCTTTGTGGATTTGGGACTGACATTTTCAGGAACAGACCAAGCGGATATGAAAGCGGGATTGTTACAATACGTGGATGAAAGCGAACGGGACAACTACAACAATGGGATGTTTGCCACGGAAAATATCATCAAAGACATCAAGCGTCGCTTAAACGACTACACACCTGTCACTTTTGGGGCACATTTGGTGGTGAAATTGGGAGCAACACTCATGGATGGCAGCTTGGGGTGGACGTATTTTGAAAATCCTGACGATGAAAAAACGCCTTACGTTTCCCCTCTTTATTCCTACACCAAAAACAATGCCTTTTTAAAAGCTGTTCGGCGATTCTGGATTAGCTCAGACACGGTGGAATACCAGCTGTCCTTTCTCATCAGGCAAATCATTTGGTTAATCATGATTATCGGTATGATCAAAGCTACGCGCTTCTCATTTGAAAGCAATGATTTTTTGCTGCTGGCCTTACTTGGCGGCTTAGCCTTCCTCATGATTTTTGAAGGTGGGAAATCACGTTACCTCATTCAATTTATCCCACAAATTCTCCTGCTGGCAGGCAGAGGCTGGGAAAATAACGCTCTTTTTCCAAAAATAAAAGACCTCGACAGTTAATGTCGAGGCTTTTTTGTTAGCCATTACCAAATAATCACACGGTCTTCTGGAGCACGCCACATAGGGTCGCCAGCTTTAACATCAAATTCTTCATGGAAATCATCGAAGTTAGTTAAGGTGACGTTAGTACGAAGCTTGCCAGGAGCGTGAACGTCAATGCTTGCCAACATTTGCATGTACTCTGGACGAGCTTTCATGCGCCAAATGGTTGCAAAATTGATAAAGAAATCACGCGCAGAGAAATCGTCATCTTGTTTGGCTGCCTCAAGTGCGCAAGCCACACCGCCAAGGTCTGCCACGTTTTCAGAAACCGTCAATTTTCCGTTGACTTTCGCTCCGTAAGAATCCAAACCATCAAACTGCTCAACAATTTTATCCGTACGTTCCGTGAAAGCCTTGTAATCTGCTTCTTGCCACCAATTGTTCAAGCTACCATTTTCGTCAAATGAAGCTCCGTTGGTATCAAAGGCGTGAGAAATTTCGTGGGCAATCACTGCTCCGATACCACCATAGTTGGCAGATGAACTTTGTTCCAAACTGTAAAATGGTGCTTGTAAAATAGCAGCTGGAAAGACAATTTGGTTTTGTTGTGGGTCGTAGTAAGCATTGACCATGTGGGCTGGCATATGCCATTCGCTACGGTCAACAGGCTTGTTCCATTTGCTCCAACTATGAGCGATTGAAATCTTAGCAAGATTTTGAGCATTTTCAACCAATGACAACGATTCGTCAATGATTTTCTTGGTATAGGTTTCAGGCAATTTTTCAGGGTAACCAATATGTGGCGTAATCGTGTTGAGTTTGACGATGGCCTTATCACGCGTTTCTTGAGCCAACCAATCTGCTGACGCCAAGCGTTTTTTGTAAACATCAATCATGGTAGCCACTTTGTGTTCCACATCGGCTTTGGCTTCTGGTGAGAATTTTTGACCTGCATACCACAATCCTAGAGCTTGGTTGTAAGGTCCTGAAGCCAAATAATAAGCCGCTTTTTTCTTGTCTATGGCTTGTGGCGTTCCTGAAAGGGCTCGACCATAAGTGCCTGAAAGCACACGAATCTCATCAGTCAAATAGCCATTATAATTATCTGCAGCTGAAAGCACCAAATCAGCCTTTAACAAATCCCAATTGTCTTCTGAGTAATAGTCAGACGCAAACTCTGTCCAAAAACGTTCCTCAGGTACAATAACCTTGTCAGGCACCTCACCCAAAATACGTGTGAAAATCGCATCCAAAGGCAATTCTGGAGCAAGTTTGACAAAATCTGCCCAATCATAAGGGTGGTATAATTTGACGTATTCTGATGATTCTTCACGTGACAAAACGTACTTAGCTAGTTTGGCATCTAAGGCAATCACCTTGTCCAACAAATCGCTGATTTCTTCAGCTGAAAAACCAAATTTTGCCAACAATTCTTCTTGCATGTGACGCCAAATAGCCAGTAATTCTTTCCCTTTTTCGTTATCTTCTGCATAGTAAGTGGTGTCTGGCAAAATGGTTTCAGGAGCCTCAGCCCACAAAACATTTAATTGAGCGTTCATGAAATCAGGTGCCACACCAAATGGAAAGGCGTTTGGTTTGCCAGCCAATTCAAACTCCGCAATCTTACCTGAAAAGTCTGAAAAAGAACCCAAATCTTGGTATTCTTTGATTAAAGGAAGAACGGGTGCAACGCCCACTTCCTCACGTTTGTCGTAGTCTGCAGCCATGCGGTGCAACTTCACAAAGTTTTGCAAAATACTATCATCAGGCACATCCTTGCCACTAAGCCACTTGTCTGTGTTTTCTAACATAAGGTCTTCAATCTCATCTGACAAGTCTGAAAAACCACCTGTGCGAGGCTTATCATCAGGGATGACCGCTGTTTTTTCCCATTCGCCGTTGACGGCATCATAAAAATCATCTTGATATCGAGTCATAACAAATCTCCTTTATTCTGATTAGAACTATTTTATCAAAAAATGCACATAATAGCAGATTTAAAAACGCCTGACTCAAATAATAATAGCAGACATGATAGCGCTTTTTTGCTATACTAATTTTTAAGGAGGCTTTTATGACAACAAAACATTACAATTGGGCAACTTTAGGAACAGGGGTCATTGCTAATGAGTTAGCACAAGCCCTAGAACAACAAGGACGAAAGCTTTATTCTGTCGCTAATCGTACTTATGATAAAGGACTCGCTTTCGCTGAAAAATATGGCATTGACAAGGTTTATCAAAACATTGATGACGTTTTTGATGACCCTGAAGTTGACATTATTTACATCTCAACACCACACAATACCCATATCAATTTCTTGCGCAAAGCTTTGGCCAAAGGCAAACACGTTTTGTGTGAAAAATCAATCACTCTAAACGCTGACGAATTAAACGAAGCCATTAAACTGGCCGAAGACAATCATGTCGTGCTGGCAGAAGCCATGACTATTTTCCACATGCCAATTTACCGTCAATTATCTGAAATCATTGCCAGTGGAAAACTTGGAGAATTGAAAATCATCCAAATGAACTTTGGTAGCTACAAAGAATATGACATGACCAACCGTTTCTTCAATCGCAACCTCGCTGGTGGCGCTCTGCTTGATATCGGTGTTTACGCTCTTTCATTTGTTCGCTGGTTTATGACTTCAACACCCAACCAAATTGCTTCTCAAGTCAAACTTGCCCCAACAGGCGTTGACGAACAGGCAGGTATTTTGCTGACAAATGACCAAGGCGAAATGGCAACCTTGACCTTGAGCCTTCATGCGAAACAACCAAAACGTGGGACCATCGCCTATGATAAAGGCTACATCGAGCTTTACGAATACCCTCGCGGTCAAAAGGCTGTGATTACCTACACTGAAGATGGGCACCAAGAAGTCATCGAAGCTGGCAGCACGGCACTTGCCCTTTCTTACGAAGTCGCTGATATGGAAAAAGCCGTTTCTGGTCAAGAAAATGTCATGCACCTTGACTACACCAAAGATGTCATGGACATCATGACCAAACTCCGCCAAGATTGGAACCTCACTTACCCAGAAGAAGAATAAGCATAGTTATCCACAAATCCATCTCTGACAAGGTCAAATTCAAGTTACTTTTGCAGTAACTGTGTTTTGGCATCGTCAGGGATGCTTTTTTGTTCTTTTATCCACTTTTACACACAAGTTATGAACAACCTGTGGATAACCATGCTCATATTTTGGGGATAACTTGTTTATAATTGTGAAATCCGACTCTCAAAACCCTTGATAAAACAACATAAGGCGTGAATTGTCTTGTGGATAACACAAAAAAAGCAGCTCGTTTGAACTGCTCTTTTTAAATCAAATCATCGCGGCTAACTTGTTCAAAATTTTCCGTGCCATCATTTAATTTATCCCAAATAACCACTTCGCCAGCTTTCAAAGACTTCTGAACATCGATAATACGCTGATTTGAAGACCCACGAAATTGCAACATCAAATTCTTCCTGGTGATGTCAAAGCGACCATCCACCAAAATGTCAATCAAACTCAGCATTTCCAGCTTATCTGGGGTTTCTTGCATCATTTCTTCCCAAGTGTACCCTGTCCAAGACCAAATGTCTTTTTCTGGCAATTCACGGCGCACGCGCTTAATCAAGGGCAATAAAATCCCTGTATTCAAGAAGGGTTCACCGCCCAAAAGCGTCAAACCTTGGACATAAGGTTGTGCCAAATCCGCCATGATTTGCTCTTCTAGCTCCTTGGTATAAGGCATTCCTGCTTGAAATGACCAGGTCGCTGCGTTATAACACCCCTTGCAGTGAAACATACAACCCGACACATACAAGGAATTCCGCACACCTTCTCCATCAACAAAGTTAAATGCTTTGTAATCAATGATACGCCCTTGGCTTAATTCTTCTGATTTCCATTCACCAGGCTTGGGAGTATTCCAATTTGCTTCTTCCATCCTAGCCTTCTTTCTAATCTAATTATTTGACTTATCCAAAAGTTATTCTTCAGCCAGATTGATCCAATAACGCTCAGTTGACTCACGGACATCTTCTAAAACACCACCATTTGCTAAAATCACCTTTCGGCTGGCAATATTATCCGTGTGACAAGTCACCAAAGCTTGTTTGATGTTTTTCTTTTTAGCTTCTAGTAAACCTAGATGAAGCTGTTTCTTAGCCAATCCCTTATGACGCTCTGACGGACGAATCGAATACCCAATATGTCCCCCCTTATTTAAGAGATTATCATTTAGACGTAAACGTAAATGCAAAAATCCTAGAACCCTTCCGTTATCATCAAAAGAAACAAATTGAATCGCTGGAACAAACGTTGACGGCACATCAATACCCATTTCACTTAATTGATTTCTTTCAATCCAGTCCTCATAAACAAAGTTATCCACAGACCAAAAACCGCCGTCATGAGCAGATTGACTTGCCTCAAATTCTTTCATCATGTCAATAACAGCTGCTTTATCTGATAATTCAGGTCTTCGTAATTGCATAAACGGTACCTCTATTTACTTTTCTTTTTAGCTTTTTCTAAAAACTGCGCTTTCAACTGACTAACACGCGCTTTTTTGTCAGTTTTCACATTTGAATGTTTTTCATGAAAACGTTCCACTTGTTGCATCCCTTTATAATCTAACTGGTATTTTCCCATTTGCTAATATCCTTTCTAGTCAGACCTCTAACCTGACCCACCAAAATAATAAAGAAGCAGGGACGCATGGTCTCAGCTTCTCATCTTATCAATCAACGACGACTCCCAAAATTAAGCACGGTGTTTGCTATAACCCCCAGGATTTTTAATAGTAGAGCCATTCATGTGTTTAACACGAGCAGAAATTTCTTTGTGGCGACCATTAACCATTGGGCGAGCTTGCGGATTTCCTAGGTAACCACATGTTCGTTTGACAACATCAACGGTTTTAGGGTCGCTATTACCGCAGTTTGGGCAGACAAATCCGCGTTCTGTTGGCGTGAAATCTCCTTCAAAACCACATTGGTAACAACGGTCGATTGGGGTATTGGTACCAAGATAACCAATACGTGTATATGCATAATCCCAAACAGCTTCCAAGGCTTTTGGATTTTGTTGAAGCACTGGGTATTCACAATAATGAATGAAACCACCAGTTGCACCAGCTTCTGGATAAGCTTTTTCAAAATCTAATTTTTCAAATGGTGTTGGGTTCTTACGCACATCGTAGTGGAAAGAATTGGTGTAGTATTCCTTATCGGTAATGTCTTTCACAAGACCAAATTTCTCTGTATCCAAGCGGCAGAAACGGTCAGTCAAGCTTTCAGATGGTGTTGAATATACTGAGAAATGATAATCAAACTCATCTGACCACTCTTCACAGAATTGTTTCATTTTGCGAACGATATCAACCGTAAAGGCTTTAGCTTCAGCATTGCTTTCCCATTCAGGACCATAGAAAACGGTACCCACTTCGTAAAGACCAATGTAACCAAGTGAAACTGTTGCACGGCGATGACGGAAAAGTTCGTCCACATTGTCGTATTTGCCAAGACGTTGACCAAAGGCACCGTATTGATACAAAATAGGGGCATTGGCTGGCGTTGCTTCTTTGACGCGTTCGACTCGGTAAACCAAAGCATCTTTGGCAATACCCATGCGTTCATTGAAAATATCCCAGAATTTGTTCATATCGCCATTTGATTCCATAGCAATACGAGGAAGATTGACCGTCACAACCCCAAGATTCATACGACCTGAGTTGACTTCAACGCCATTTTCGTCTTTCCACCCTTGCAAGAATGAACGGCAACCCATTGGCGCTTTAAATGAACCTGTCAATTCAATGATTTTGTCATAAGACAAGACATCAGGATACATCCGTTTTGTCGCACATTCCAAGGCTAATTGCTTGATATCATAGTTTGGTGTGCCGACTTCTAGGTTAAGACCACTCTTCAACGTGAAAATTAATTTAGGGAAAATGGCTGTGCGGTGTTCGCTACCAAGCCCTTTGATGCGGATTTCAAGAATGGCTTTTTGAATTTCACGTTCAAACCAGTTAGTACCAAGACCAAAACCAAGTGAGGTAAACGGTGTTTGCCCATTTGACGTGAACAAGGTATTGATTTCGTATTCAAGGCTTTGCATCGCATCATAAATGTCTTTTTTCGTTTTGGTACGAGCATAGTCTTCACGAAGGTCTTCTGCTACCCAATCTTGAGCGTCTTTTAAGTGTTTTTTATAATTCAATTCAGCGTAAGGTGCCAAAAATTCATCAATGCGGTCTGCCGTACAACCACCGTATTGGCTAGAAGCTACGTTCGCGATGATTTGCGAAATTTGGGCTGTCGCTGTTTGAATTGATTTTGGACTTTCTACCTCAGCATTGCCAATCTTAAAGCCATTGGCCAACATCCCTTTAAAGTCAATTAAACAGCAGTTAGTCATTGGGGTATATGGGCTATAATCAAGGTCGTGGTAATGAATGTCCCCTTTTTGATGCGCATTAGCCACGTGTGATGGCAACATTTTAAGACCAATTGATTTGCCAACGATACCAGCCGTCAAATCACGTTGTGTGTTGAAAACTTCGCTATCTTTATTGGCGTTTTCATTGACAATGGTTTGATCCTTGTTCAACAATTTATCAATGGTAAAATTGATATCTGTTGCTTGCGAACGCGCAAAATCGCGCTTGGTACGGTAATTGATGTATTCTTGTGCGATGGCATATTCATTAGCTGCCAAAAGCTCATGCTCAACGATATTTTGAATTTCATAAATTTTAACATCGTCTTTAAAGCGGTCTATAATTTCCGCAATGATGTTATTTGAAATGGTTTCTAATTTTGCCTCAACAAGTGGGGATAATTTAGTCACATTATTACTTGCTTTTAGTAAGGCATTGTATATCTTTTCGGCTTCAAAATTAACAGAACGTCCATCACGTTTGATGACTTTGATTGCCGGTTGATCTGTTATTATTTCCTTTTCCAATGTAATCATAAGAATACTCCTTTGCCCGTCTATTATAACACGTTGACTCTAAAAAAATCAATATCTTGTGGCAAATCTTTTAGAAGAACACAAGATATTGATTTTATCGTTATTTATAGTTGTTTTTTACTTCTTACGATAAATCGTAAAGTCAGATACTTTTTTGACCGAAACGGTTTCGTAATTTGATTTTAAATCTTTTTGAACCACCTCAGGCAATTTCTCGTTTTTATGAACGATAACATAAGTCGCCACGTTTTGCAACAACTCATCTTCAAACACTTTTTGATTGTCATCTTTTGCTGTATTGACAAGCGGTGATGAAAATTGCGAACTACTTGGTAAGCCACTTTCTAAATAAATCTTAGAAGAACTATCCCAAACATAAATAGAATCTTCATCAGAAGTATTTGATGCCAAATAAGTAGCAATCGTTGAACGCTGGCTATTATCACCAAAAGTGATGATATTTGACACGATTGGACGTCCTATCCCAACAATCAAAACCAAAACAGGAAGGTAGAGGAACGTTTTCACATAAAACTCAAATGCACCTTTAGTGTTTCGAGAAGACTTTTGACGGCGATTTGAAGAACGAACCATATAGCGTTTGTAACGCTCGTCAAGTGCCACAGCAGTCAAAATCAAGCCAAAAGGCATCGCTGCCAACAAGTGATAGAACTCATACGTCTGTGATACCAAATCAAGCAGCAAAAAGCCGATAAATACCACGAAAATGAGGTATTTGACCATGCGGTCTTTGTTATCTTTAAGCACTTTGTTAAATGAAAGCAAGCCAAACAACAAGCCTGAAAAAAGCAGCAAGCCCACTTGGAAGAGCAAAGTCAAAAAGAAATTATGGTCACTTGTAGCAAAATAAGTAAATGGGTAAACAATGGCTTGTGAAATATAAGGCGATAAAATTTGCAAGTTCAACACAAAGTAACCAACAGTGTACAAAATGAGAATCATCCCAAAAATAATACACAGTAATTGGTAAAAGCCTCGCGCCAAATGTTTTTTTCTTGAGTTATAAACAATAATCGCAATAAAAGACAATAACCAAAAAACCAAGGTTCTTGGGTCTAAAAGCATTGACGCTGACCCTGCAAAGCCATACAAAATAAAGGCTTCATCTTTAATCAGACCTGCAAAGTATTTCGTCAAGAACCATAAAGACACCAATACAAACGGCATGGCAAATTGGACAGGATACAAGCCGCCAAAACCAAGAGCTACATTTAACAAGTAGAAAACACCACTCATACCCACGGCAAATCGTTGATTAGACGTGAAGTAATGGATGAGTTTGTAAAAATAAATCCCTGACACATAAAAAATGAGCACTTGAAGGGGAACCAGCCACAAGGTTGACCCTAGATAGTAAGCTAAGGCAATCAGGGTGTAATAAAGAAAACCACCTGTCGCAAACATATCTGTAAACGGCAACTGCCCTTTAGTAAACATGAAACCAACGTACAAATTTTGAGATTGCAAACTATTGGCCCAGTCCGTAAGTAAAGGATTGGCTACGGATAAGCATCCCACAATAATACTGATGATTAGCAGAAAAAACTTATGGCGTCTAGGAACCTTGGTGCTGATAGCCGCACCTTGCCTTTTAGGAGTAAAACCACTCGTACGTGACAAGCGACTATAAGACGGCACGCCATTTTGATTTAAATTCACTTCCTCTGATGTATTCACTTATTTTCTCCTTGAATTTCGTCCTTAATAAGTATAACAGAAACTAAACATTAGTCAATTTGATGATTATACCATAAAAAGCTAAAGGATGGCTAAAATAATTGAAAATAGGCTAAATCTCTGAACAAGAAAAAAGAACCGCACATCTTACGTGCAGTTCATCAGGAATCGCTTCATCCAGTATGATTAGTCTTCATCAATGAAGCTATTGAAAACTTCTTCAATCATATCCCACTCAGCGTCAGAGTCTTCAGGGATTGGTTGAAGGTCGCCTTCTGTTCCATCTTCATTTTCAGTGAAAGAATAAGCTTGGATTTCAATTTCACCTTGCTCATCTTCTTCAGCACCAGCAGGAACCAAAAGAACGTAATTCTTACCAAATTCTTCACGACCATCGATGGTCAAAAGAATTTCAAATAAGGTTTCATTTCCGTGCTCATCGACTAAGGTAATAACTTCATGTTCGTGTTCATGATTATGTGCCATGGGCTTTCTCCTTTAAAACATTCTATCCAAATAATTTTGTAAAATAAGCTGCGCAGCCAATTTGTCAATCACTTTTTTACGTTTGCCTCGACTCACATCAGCTTGTTCTACCAACATACGCTCTGCCTGTACGGTCGTCAAGCGTTCGTCTTGGTAATCCACAGGGATACCAAATAAATCCGCAATCTTGTCACCATATGACTTACTGACCTCAACACGAGGACCTTCGGTATTGTTCATATTTTTAGGCAGACCAACAACAAATTTATCGACTTTATATTCTTTAACCAGCTGACCTAATCGGTCAAAGCCAAATTCGCCAGCTTCTTCATCGATTTTGATAATCTCGACACCTTGAGCGGTAAAACCAAGTGGGTCACTAATGGCAACACCAACTGTTTTTGAACCGACATCTAGTCCCATTATTCTCATTTTAAATCAATTCCATTTCCTTTGAGATAATATCGAACAAGTTCTTCAACAATCTCATCACGTTCGTATTTGCGAATCTGATTTCTAGCATTGTTATAACGAGGAACATAAGCAGGGTCCCCACTCAAAACGTAACCTACAATCTGATTAATTGGATTGTATCCCTTTTCATCGAGAGAACGATACACTGTTGTCAAAGTCTCGCTGATTTCTTTTTTGTTTCTATCGTCTAAATTGAAGCGTACAGTTTCATCTGTAAATCCCATACTTACACCTTCTTTCTAAAACAGCTATCACTAACTATTATAGCCTATTCAAAAGGATTTCACAAGAATCTAACTTTATTTCAGTAAACTTTATCACCCTTTTTTCACACCATGCAAAAACACCTCAAACATCAGCCCACAAAGCCTACGTTTAAGGTGTTCTTATCAATCTGTTGCTGGCTAATCCTAACCATCAGCCCACTGTTATATGACCTTGAAAAACACCATCATAGTGCGGCACGAAGACGGGCTTCTGTGTTTTCTACATTACGAATAGAACGTGGTAGAAAAGCACGAATGTCATCTTCCTTGTAACCAACTTGAAGGCGTTTTTCATCAATCAAAATCGGACTTTTTAGGATACGTGGATTTTCTTGAATCAAGTCAATAACCTCACTCAAGCTCAATTCATCTAAATTGCAATCCAAGGCTTTGGCATAGCGGTTTTTAGAGGAAACAATACTCTCTATACCATTTTCTGTTTTTGTTAATATAGCTAAAATTTCTTCTCGGGTTAGCGGTTCTTTTCCTAAATTCTGTTCTTTATAAGGGAGCTGATGAGCGTTTAGCCAAGCTTTCGCTTTCTTACAGCTTGTACAACTAGAAATCGTATAAATTTTAATCATGTGTACTCTCACTTTCTATCCCATGATACTTGTATTATAGCACACTAATCTGAACGAAAACATGGGACCTAAGACCGATTTCTAACGAAAAACTGTTATTATTCTTCAATTTCGATCGTATCTTCGAGGTCAAGAACCACTTCGTCTGATGGTTCTTTTTGAGTTGGCTCTTCGTTGTCACTAGCAACTGGAGCATCAGGAGCATCAGGAGCATCAGGAGCATCAGCATCTTCAATTAAACCATAATGCACGCGCACTTTATGGTCAATTTCATCGAAGATTTCAGGGTGGTCACTCAAGTATTTCTTCGCATTCTCTGAACCTTGACCAATTTTGTCGTCATTGTAAGAGAACCAAGCACCAGCTTTCTTGATGATATTCAAATCACTGGCGATTTTAAGCAATTCACCCGTGCGTGAAATTCCTTCTCCGTACATGATTTCCACTTCAGCTGTTTTAAAGGGTGGAGCCACCTTGTTTTTAACGACTTTGATCTTGGTTTCTTTACCGATGCTGCTATCTTTTTGGTCACCTGTTCCCTTGATTTGTGTGTTACCACGCACATCTAGACGAATAGAAGAATAAAACTTCAAGGCACGTCCACCAGGAGTTGTCTCAGGGTTTCCAAACATCACACCAACTTTTTCACGCAACTGGTTAATGAAAATAGCGATGGTTTTTGTTTTGTTGATAGAAGCAGATAATTTACGCATGGCTTGGCTCATCATACGAGCTTGCAAACCAACGTGGTTATCACCAATATCACCATCAATTTCAGCACGCGGTACCAAAGCTGCCACTGAATCGACAACGACAAGGTCAACGGCACCAGAATCAATCAATTTCCCTGCAATCTCAAGTCCTTGTTCACCTGAATCAGGTTGTGATAACAAAAGTTCATCAATATTAACCCCAAGAGCTGCGGCATAAGATGGGTCCAAAGCGTGTTCAGCATCGATAAAGGCTGCCACACCACCTTCTTTTTGAGCTTGCGCAACGGCATGAAGGGCGACCGTTGTTTTACCTGAAGATTCAGGTCCGTAGATTTCAATGATACGTCCTTTAGGATAGCCACCAGCTCCAAGTGCAATATCAAGAGCTAAACTACCTGAGCTCATCACTTGAACTTTTTGTTCTGCACGCTCGCCAAGTCGCATCACAGCGCCTTTCCCGAAATCTTTTTCAATCATTTTCAAAGCATCATCTAGTGCTTTTTTACGCTCGTCACCAAATTTTTTAGTAACAGCTTCTGTTTTCTTTGTTTTTTTTGCCAAATTATTCCCTTTCTGATTATTCGAAATACGACTTTATTATACCAAAAATCAAATGTCTAATAAAGCTTGACGTACTAAGTTAAAAGCGTACAAAGTCGCGATATGACGGACATCTGAACGACTTTTACCACCGATATGAAGATGAATCGAACGGCAATCGTCTTTTGTCGAAATGCCAATAAAAATGGTTCCTGCTGGATGTCCTTCCAAACTATCTGGACCAGCAACGCCAGTCAAACCAATGCCGATATCTGCACCTGTCAACAAACGTGATTGTTCCGCCATTTTTTCAGCGGTAAAGTGACTAACCACACCATGTTCTTGCAAATCTTCTAATGGAATGTGCAACAATTTTGATTTTTCTTCCATGCTGTATGTCACAAAACCGCCGTTAAAGACGGAAGAGGCACCTGAAAAGTCTGCGATAGTGGATTGAAATAGCCCTGCGGTCAAACTTTCTGCTGCTGTAATGGTTTTATGGTGTTCTTTGAGCAATTGAAAGACCACACGCGCCAAACTATTATCATCACCATAACCGTAAAGCAATTCACTCAATGGGACATTATCCAAGGTTGATTTAGCCAAAATAGCTTGTTCCAATTGGTCTAATTTTACCTTAGCGGCAGCCTCATCTGCTGCTTTTGTTGACAAACGAAGTGTTACCTCACCTGTTTTAGCATAAGGAGCAATGGTTGGGTCTGTTTGATTGTCAATCAAGTCAGACAGAACGGTTACCAATTGGCTTTCCCCGATGCCAAAGAAACGCAAAACCCGTGAATATAGGCGTTCATTATGTCCTGACAAAAGAGGAACCAATTCATTTAAGACCATCGGTTTTAATTCACTTGGCGGACCTGGTAGCACGACGTAAGTAACGCCATCAACAGTTACCAAGTCACCCACAGCTAAACCTGTGATATTTTGCAAGGGCGTTGCCCCCTCAATTAACTGAGCTTGACGGTCATTGTTGGCCGTACGAACAAATTGGGGACGCGTTGCAAAATAGTCATTCAAACGTTGATTGGCTTCTTCGTTGATCACCAAATCGCGTTTGAGGTATTTTGCCAAAGTTTGTTTAGTTAAATCATCTTCCGTTGGTCCCAAGCCACCACACAAAACGATGAGGTCGCTTCTTTGACTGGCTAAATCAATAACCGACAACAGACGCTCTTCGTTATCACCTACGGTAGTTTGAAAAAAGACATCAATTCCCAATTTAGCAAATTCTTCTGAGAGAAATTGAGCATTGGTGTTGGTAATTTGACCTGTTAAAATTTCTGTTCCAACAGTAATCAGTTCAGCTTTCATAATGACCTCCTGCTTATTTATTCGTTTTTTAACTGTGTTTCACATGAAACATCAGCCCTTCATCAGCATCTTAAGACTTGATTTGATGTATTGTTCTGCTG
This sequence comes from Streptococcus alactolyticus, assembly GCF_042649785.1. NCBI lineage: Bacteria > Bacillati > Bacillota > Bacilli > Lactobacillales > Streptococcaceae > Streptococcus > Streptococcus alactolyticus. Next base: position 90,910 of record NZ_JBHRZX010000012.1, read on the forward strand.
TTTCATTGGTACCTTCAAAGAACTGGCGGATTTTCTTGAGTTCTGTGGCTTTATAGCCCAATGCCAAAAGAGCTTCCATGGCTTCTTCAAGCGGCTCGTTGCTTGCTGTTTTTGCCTGAGCAGCTCTGCCATTTTCCACAGGAACATCGACGAACTTCCCTGCCAAATCCAAAACCATCTGTTGCGCTGTTTTTTTCCCGATTTTTGGGAATTTCATCAAGTACTTGATGTCGCTCGTGTCAATCGCATGAACCAAGCCTTCGTTGTCATCTACGGCAATAATAGCTAGCGCCGTCGTTGGTCCAATCCCTGATACCGAAATCAAGTTCAAAAAGACGGACTTTTCATCTTCAGTATGAAAACCAAACAACAACTGAGCATCCTCACGAACAACTTGATGCACATAAATCTGCATCTCTTGATTAACTAAGTTTGAAAAACTGTAAGGGTTAGCCACATTCACGATGTATCCCAAACCGCCAGCCTCCACAACGATGTACTTGGCGGTGATTTTGGTTAATTTTCCTTTGATGTAATCATACATATCAATATTTTCCTAACTCTCTTAAACTAGTATGATTTTCTTGAATCCGACGGAACATTTTTTCCATATCTACTTTGGTGAAATGCACCAAGACAGGACGGCCATGCGGACAATTGTAGGGATTTTTACAGTGGGACAATTGAACCAATAAATGCCGAGCCGAGTAGTCGTCTAGTATATGATTGGCTTTAATTGAACGCTTGCAAGACATCATAATAGCCAATTCAGCACGGTACTTTTTCACCGATACATCATTAGTCAATAAAAGCATGTCGCACATTTCATAAACCGCCGACTCAATTTCTTCCTCCTTCATCCAAATCGGATGCTCACGTACGATAAAAGTATTGTTGCCATACGGCTCCAAATGGATACCGACTTGCTGCAACAAAGGCATTTTTTCTTGTAAAGCAATGAAATCAGCCCCTGAAAATTCAAAAAGATAGGGCATGAGCAGTTGCTGTAAAGAACTGTCAACCTCTCCGATTTTTTCGCGGTAATACTCGTATTTCACACGTTCTTGCGCAGCGTGTTGGTCGATGATGTACAAGCCATCTGTTCCCTGAGCAAAGAGATAAGTTCCATGCATTTGCCCAAAATAGTCCAACTCTGGGAAGGTTGACGACTCCTCCGTATCAAGGGTTTCAATCATCCTAGTAATTTTAGCTTTATTGGCAAAATCCAAAGCATCGTGTTCATCACCTGATGTTTCTGGCGTTAAACGTTGAGCGTATTTCACTGACGGTTGCTTGTCAACTTCCTTGACAATCTTGTCAACGTCATTAAACACCTGTCTTGGTTGCTCTTCGACGGTGTCAGATTTGACAAAAAAGTCTTGACGCTCCTTATCATAATACAAATCCGTTTGCTTTAAAGGAAGAGTGGTTTGTTCAGGTTTTGCTAACCCGCGTGTGCTTGATTTGGCAAGATTTTCAAGCGCATCTGGAATCAAATCCTGCTCTCGCAAGCTCTCTGAAATAGCCGAACTAATCAAAACCATTAACTCTTTTTCCTTAGAAATACGAACTTCCTGCTTTGTGGGATGGACATTGACATCCGCTAAATAAGGGTCAATTTGAATATCAATAACCGCAATAGGGAAACGCCCCACCATCAATTTCGAACCGTAGCCATCCAAAATAGCACGATTCAGCAAGAAATTTTTGATGTAACGGCCATTAATCAAAATGGTAATGTAATTCCGATTGGCACGTGTCAACTCAGGCAAACTAATGTATCCTGACACTTCAAAATCAAGGTCAGCATTAGAAATCTCAATCATTTTCTTCGCTGTATTGAGGCCGTAAATGCCTGCAATCGCCTGACGCAAATCCCCTGTTCCAGCAGTTATCGTCATCTGACGACCGTCATTTATCAATTTAAAAGCCACCTCAGGATGAGCCAAACTCAAACGATTGACCACATCCACAATGTGTGCCAATTCTGATTGAAGGCTTTTCATGTATTTGAGGCGAGCAGGTGTATTATAAAACAGATCCTCAACGGTGATTTTCGTGCCCACAGGGGTTGAAATGGGTTCTTGCTTTTCAATTTCGCCACCTTTAGCCACCAAAAGTGTCCCGTAATCTTCGTCCGCCGTTGCCGTCTTTAGCGTGAAATGACTGATTGACGCAATAGACGGTAGAGCTTCGCCGCGAAATCCTAGCGTTCGAATGCGAAAAAGATCAGCTTGACTTTTGATTTTACTCGTCGCATGACGTTGTAAACTAAGAGCAACATCTTCTTGGGCGATCCCTTCCCCATTGTCAGTCACTTGAATTTTCTTAAGGCCTGATTCCTCAACCTCTATCGTGATTTGACTACTCCCAGCATCAATCGCATTTTCCACTAATTCCTTGACAACGCTGGCTGGTCGCTCGATAACTTCACCCGCCGCAATCTGGTTAGCCAAAACTTCTGGTAACTCGATAATTTTACTCATATGATTCGTAGGGCTTTTCAAGCACCTTTATTCCTTTCGTTCTTGCTTGTTTAATTCTTATTATAACACAAACTAAAGAGGCCATCTCTTTTGAGATCACCTCTTGTGCTTACAGCATATTCTTCAGTTCATAAATAACATTCATGGCCTGCATGGGCGTCAAATTCATCAAATTAACTTTTCTGAGAGCCTCAATGACCTCTTGGTTAGCCGTGTCATCTGCAAAAAAATTAAGCTGCTCTACCTTAGGCTCTTCGTTATTGACTGGAGTTTCTTCAACCACCGAAGAATCCACTTCTGGCAGCAACTGCAGCTTGGCAGCACCAGATTCTAAGCGCGTCAAAATGCTGTCTGCACGTTGCAACAAGGATTTTGGTAAGCCCGCAATTTTAGCAACATGAATGCCGTAAGACTTGTCTGCAGGTCCTTCTGCAATTTTGTGAAGGAAAGTCACGTCACCACCTTTTTCAAGAGTCGCAACATGGACATTGACAAGTTGTGTCAAGGTTGTTGACAGAGTTGTCAATTCATGATAATGGGTCGCAAACATCGTCTTTGCTCCGATGTGGTCGTGAATGTATTCGATAATAGATTGGGCTAGAGCCATACCGTCGTAGGTCGCTGTCCCACGTCCCAATTCATCAAACAAAATCAAGGATTGCTGGCTGGCTCGCTTGATGGCTTGGTTGGCTTCCATCATTTCCACCATGAAAGTGGATTGCCCTGAAATCAAATCATCTGCGGCACCAATTCGCGTGAAAATCGCATCAAAAACAGGCAGATTCACTGCTTCCGCCGCAACGTAAGACCCCATTTGTGCCATGATAACCGTCAAAGCCAACTGACGCATATAAGTGGATTTACCACTCATATTTGGACCAGTAATCAATTGAATCGTCGTTTGCTCATCAAATGTAATGGTATTTGGAATGTATTCTTGGGTCCCCATGACTTTTTCAACCACCGCATGACGCCCTTTTTCAATATAGATTTCTTTCTGCTGGTTAAAACGCGGACGAACATAATGGTTATTTTCTGCGACAACGGCTAAACTTTGCAAGACATCAACCGTTGAAATGGCCTTTGCCAAATCCTGCAAACGTGTGATGTAACGCTCAACTTGCCCGCGCACGCGCATGAAAATATCGTATTCCAAGTTTGCTGATTCCTCGCGCGCCTCCAACATCTCCCCTTCGATTTTAGCTAATTCTGCCGTTCCAAAACGCTCTGAATTTTTCAGCGTTGCTTTACGGAAGAAATAATCAGGCACCAAAGACAGATTGGAATTGGTCACATGGAAATAGTAACCGTCTTTTTTGTTATAGTCGATTTTTAGATTGGCGATGCCACTTGCCGCTCGTTCTTTGGCCTCAATTTCAGCAATCCAGCTGGTTCCCTCACGCATGACTTTGCGGTATTTGTCCAAGGTTTCATCAAATCCCGTCCGAATAATACTGCCATCTGTAATAACCGCAGGCGCTTCTGGGTCAATCGCTGAGCGAATCAAGGATTCTAATTCTGGTAGGGTGTCAATATCCTTGACAAGCTTGTCAAGGTAAGGGCTGGCAAAGGATTCCAAAATAGCTTTGATTTTTGGAACTTGTGACAAGGTCTGACCCAGCTGCAACAAATCCTTGGGATTGGCTTTCCCAAAGGACACCCGACTGGCTAAACGTTCAATATCATAAACACCTTTGAGGCTGTCTGTCAAATCACTGCGCTCAAAGAAATGGTCCAAAAAGACTTGAACAATATTTTGCCGTTCGTCAATCTGCTCTTGGTTCACCAAGGGACGGTCAATCCACTGGCGCAACAGACGCATTCCCATCGCCGTCTTGGTTTCATCCAAGAGCCAGTAAAGACTGCCGTGTTTTTTGCCTGTGCGTGCATTTTCCAACAAATCAAGGCTTGATTTTGTCGTATAAGACATTTGCAAGTAGTCTTTGATGTCGTAGTGGACGAGCTTTTGCAGATGACTGAGTTCGCGTTTTTGTGTCGTATGAACATACTGCAATAATTTCTCTGCCGCAGAAATTTCCAAATCCGTCAAGGTTTGGTCCACCAAATGCACGTCTTCGTAGCGATCTTTTTCAAAAGATAAGAGCAAATTCAACTGTTTCACCAGATGGTGTTGCTCTGTTTCAGACAAATCATAGCCCACCACAATTTCACGAGCCTTAAGATTGAGGATTTCACTGCGAAGGCTTGAAAAATCAGACAAAATCGTCGAGAAAAATTCCCCTGTTGACAGGTCCATGTAGGCTAATCCAAGGGCTTTTCCGTCTGAATCAATTGCCACCAAAAAGTTATTGGCGCTGTCTGGTTTAGAAGAATCAACCGCCGTCCCTGGCGTGATAACTTGCACCACTTCACGTTTGACCACGCCAACCGCTTGTTTTGGGTCCTCCATCTGCTCAGCAATCGCAACCTTATACCCCATTTCAACCAAAACATCGATATACTGTTGGGCAGAATGGTAAGGCACACCAGCCATAGGAATTGGATTATCCGCATTTTTATTGCGACTAGTCAAACTAATCTCTAAAATCTGTGCAGCCTTGACGGCATCCTCGTAAAATAACTCGTAAAAGTCTCCCATGCGAAAAAGTAAAAAAGCATCTGGATAATCTTTTTTGATATCCAAATACTGTTGCATGCCTGGGGAAAGTTTATCTTTTGCCATTGCTTAACTCCTCGTTAATCTTTGTTTCCAAGCTATTTGTAATATATTGTACCAAATCACTGGCATCTTGCATTTTGTCCCGATAATCTTTGACAATCGGCAGTTCTGACAAGTCTTTTTGCAGCTGGTCCGCTTGTTCGCCAGCTTTTTCTTTGGCAACCTGTTTGTCAATCTTCTGATAAAGCACCGCTTCTTGCTGATAAGCCTTCATCTTATCGACTTGTTGCTCCAATTCTGGGAAAGCCTTAATTTTTTGCTCTGCTTTTTGAAAATACCGCACGCTATCATGCTGTTTTATCGCTTGAAGGAGGTTTTCTACTGCTTTATCGTAAGAACTCATACACCCGTCGCCAAATCTTTTTCAAAGGCTTTGGCCGTTTCTTCGTCTTTGCAAATAACCAACAAAGTATCCGCACCTGCCACCGTTCCGATAATTTCTGGAATCTCACTGTTATCAATCAAATTGGCTAAAACGTCAGCCTCCCCAAGATTGGTATGAAGGACCAGCATAAAACCAGCACGCGCAACTTTTAAAATGTAAGAGCGAACCGCAGCATCAAAAGTAGCTCCAACCACCTCAGCCAAGCTATAATACAATTTTCCAGACGCATCACGGAGCTTCAAAAGCCCAATTTCACGCAAATCACGCGACAAGGTCGCCTGCGTTACAGTAATACCTTCTTTTTGCAACAAATTTTTAATCTCTTCTTGCGTGCCAATATGACCCGTCTGAATCAAGTATTTAATACGGTTTTGTCGTTCTATTTTATTCATATAAGTTTCCCTTTATGTATATTTATCCTTAGAATTATACCAAAAAAAAAGAACTTTTTCATCACAATTGTAGGTATTATCTCTATTTTTATCCAGTTTTTAGACTTCAAGCATTTTCTTTTCTTCCATCTCGTTTATTTTTTATTTTTATGTTAAAATAATATGAACTAATGACTTTAGGAGAACATCATGGATACAAAACGTACTATTGCAGAACGCATTCACACTATTGTTCCAGAATTAGACCAAGAACAAGTTGTGAATCTGCTTGAAATTCCAAAAAATTCAGATATGGGAGATTTGGCTTTTCCTGCCTTTTCACTCGCTAAAATCCTCCGCAAAGCTCCTCAAATGATTGCAGCTGATATTGCAGGGCAATTGGATGCGACTGGATTTGAAAAAATTGAAGCGGTTGGACCATACATCAACTTCTTCCTTGACAAAAAAAGCATCTCTGCAGATGTTTTAGGAAAAGTTATCGCAGACGGTAGCCACTACGCTAGCCAGGACTTGGGACACGGACGCAACGTTGCTATTGATATGTCAAGCCCAAACATCGCAAAACCTTTCTCTATTGGGCACCTTCGCTCAACTGTTATCGGCGATAGCTTGGCTAATATTTTTGAAAAAATCGGTTATAAAGCTGTTAAAATCAATCACCTTGGTGACTGGGGTAAACAGTTTGGAATGTTGATTGTTGCCTACAAAAAATGGGGTGACGAAGCTGCCGTCAAGGCTCATCCAATCGATGAGCTGTTAAAACTCTATATTCGCATCAATGCTGAGGCAGAAACACAACCTGAGTTAGACGAAGAAGCACGCGAATGGTTCCGTAAATTGGAGGCAGGCGACGAAGAAGCTACTGCTCTTTGGCAATGGTTCCGTGACGAAAGCCTTGTTGAATTTAACCGCCTTTACAACGAACTTGGGGTTACCTTTGATAGTTATAACGGAGAAGCCTTCTATAACGATAAGATGGACGAAGTGGTGGACATCTTGACAGAAAAAGGCTTGCTTGAAGAATCGCAAGGTGCCCAAGTGGTTAACCTTGAAAAATACGGTATCGAACACCCAGCGCTTATCAAAAAATCAGACGGTGCCACGCTTTACATTACGCGTGACTTGGCGGCTGCCTTGTACCGCAAACGTGAGTACGATTTTGCCAAAGCCATTTACGTTGTAGGTAATGAACAATCAGCTCACTTCAAACAATTGAAAGCCGTTCTTAGCGAAATGGGATTTGAGTGGAGTGATGACATTACACACGTACCGTTTGGACTTGTGACCAAAGAAGGCAAAAAATTGTCAACACGTAAAGGTAACGTTATCCTACTTGAACCAACTATTGCAGAAGCAATCAAACGTGCCGAAGACCAAATCAATGCCAAAAATCCTAACCTTGCTAACAAGGAAGCCGTTGCCCACGCCGTTGGAGTTGGTGCTATTAAATTCTACGATTTGAAAACAGACCGCCTAAACGGATATGACTTTGACCTTGACGCAATGGTATCATTTGAAGGGGAAACAGGCCCTTACGTTCAATACGCTCACGCGCGTATCCAGTCTATCCTTCGTAAAGCTAACTTTACACCATCTGTCAACGATGTTTACAAACTTGACGATGCTGAAAGCTGGGAAATCATTAAACTCATTCAAGACTTCCCTCGTATTATCAAACGTGCCGCAGATAACTTTGAACCTTCTATCATTGCTAAATTTGCAATCAGCTTGGCACAAAGCTTCAACAAATACTACGCACACACACGTATTCTTGATGAAAGCCCAGAACGTGACAGCCGCCTAGCCCTCAGCTACGCTACGGCAACCGTTCTAAAAGAAGCCCTTCGTCTTCTTGGAGTTGAAGCACCTGATGAAATGTAAAACTAAAAAAAGCCGTTTATCACGGCTTTTTTTATGTCTTTAAAACGGTTTTTTCTGCACATTTAACCAGTCAAAAAGGTTGTGATAACATATGCCATTAACCTTCGCTTGGCTCCTTCCACCTTTGTCCGCATTATTTGGTGAAAATCCTGAAAGGTCTGTCGCCTTTTTAATATCAGCCATGGATTGCACACCAAACACCTCGTCATTGAAGAAATACAACCATGACCAGTGTCCTGGATAAGTCATCCCTTTGATGTCTGATCCTTCCACGCTTTCATAATAAGAAAACCATGCATTAGTCGCACCGCTATCTAACAGCGATTTGTAAATGGGAAGAGAATAGTTTTCAGGAGCAACAATCGTGTCATCTGCTGCATGGATAAACCAAATGGGAGTATCTTTGATAGCATTTAATTTTGCTTCATCAAAATAGACTTCGTCGGTCTGGATAAAGGTGCCATTATCAGTAGAAAGGGCATAAGTCCCATCAGACTGTCGTTGGTAGCAATGATAGGCATAAGCCGCAGCCTGCGGAATCAATGCCGCAAAATAATTAGGATTGTGAATGGCAAGATTTAAGGTCATGTAACCACCATTAGAGCAACCCGTCAGATACAGACGATTCTTGTCAATCTTAGGATTGCGGGATACAAAATCTTGAATGGCGTCCATAACGATGTCGGTATAACGAGAAACACCTGCCCCCACACCATTTTTTCCATCGCCTTCATCCATCCAGTAAGTCGGACATTGGAGAGCTAAGATATAAGCTCCCGTGCCGCCCTCACCCTCAAAATGAGCTTGAATCTTTGGTTGAGCCAGTGCCACAACCTTATTGCCCAACAAGGTGATGTCAACATCTGACCCACCTTCACCTTGCCCATGAAGCCAAATTAACAAAGGCAGTTTTTCTGCTGTTTTTGCAGTCTCAGGTTCATAAGCCACACACTGAAGCCTTAATGCTTCATCTTGCTTAGTCAAAGGATTGGTATAGGTTCCTGAGTACTCGCTATGATACTGGAAAGGAGCCACATCTGGTGATAAAAGGTTAGTAATAGCATTGTAATCCTCAATCTCAAGAGTTACAACCTCATGTCCCATAGTAACTAGCAAGCCCTTAATAGACACCTTGTAGTCACGAACCCACTCATGATGATAATTCGCACCATTGAAAAAGAAAGGGCTGGAAACATTCTTCATCTGCTTCTGGTCAAAAGTGACTGGCATCTCAATCGTCAGATAAACACTCTCATCACGCCCAATCAAGTGTCCCTCATTATCTGAAATATAAACCTGACTCACCTGACGGTTTTCACCAGCAGTGACCACAATCAAAGACTCCGTCGACACCGCCGAAATAGGATTTGCCAAAGTCAAAATGATTTTTGGAACTCCTGGCCCAAACTCATACCCCTTGATGTACAGTGCTATGCTATCAATACTATTTTTCATTTTAAATCTCTTTTCTTTTTGTTTGTAATCGGTTACATTTGCTGGTTAAAAATTAGAAATCATCCTACAACGTAGGTACATTTCTAATCGTGTTTTATTTCTTCCGTCTAATGTTAAAGTCTGACGATACAACTTCGTCAACGTCGATAATGGAGATGAAAGCATAGGGGTCTAATTCTGCCATAATGGCCTTGACTTCTCGGACTTCTGTTGGATTGAGAACAACGTACAAGACGTTTTTATCTTCGCCTGAATAAGCACCTTGACCATTTAGAAAAGTCACACCACGGTTGATTTCATTGAGGATAGCTGAGGCAGCTTCTTCTGATTTTTGGGTAATAATCAGCATACCACGTACAGTGTAGCCTCCATTTTGCACAATTGTCAAAACTTGACTATAAACAAAACTGGCAACCAAAGTGTAGAGCATGTGTTGTAAATCAATATAAACGAGGGAAGCTGTCAAAACAACGGCATCAATAAAGAGTAAGGTTTGCCCTAGTTTTAAGCCTAACTTTTCCTCAGCAATACGTCCAATGATATCTGTCCCACCAGTTGTAGCGCCGTAACGAAACACCAAACCACTTCCAGCACCTGAAAATAGCCCCGCAACAACAGCAACCAGCATCATATCATTTTCAAGAGTGACATGGATAGGAACCCGTTGCCAAAACCAAATGAAAAACGACAAGAGAACCGTTCCGTAAATGGTCAAAGCAAGCGAACGTTTTCCCAAAATCCTAGCCCCCAAAATAAACAAGGGGATGTTCAAAATCAAGGAAGAATAAGCAGGGTTAATGCCATAAAGAGCATGGACAATCAGCGTCACACCGGCAACACCACCTTCAGCAAGGGCATTGGCCATGTTAAATTTTACAAACCCGAAAGTGTAAATCGCTACACCAACGGCAATCAACAAGAGACGTTTGAGTTGTCCCAATCGTTCAAATGACATTTTCCCACCTCCAAAATCCTAATCAATCGTCCACAAAACGCCCAATAATATGGACATTTTCAGCAATTGATACAAAAGCTTTAGGGTCAGCTTTTTTCATCAAATATTTAAAATCATTGTATTCTTCACGCGTAATAATAGCAAGCAAAACTGCTTTCTTTTCGTGATTATAAGTCCCTTCTGCATCATTGATAGAAGTTACCCCGCGGTGTAATTTCGTGTGAATCATCGTAATCACTTTTTCGGGTCTGCTAGTCACAATCATGGCCTGCATTTTCTTTTGTTTCGTGAAAATCGCATCGGTAACGCGACTAGAAACGAAAATCGTCACCATTGAGTACAGAGCGTATTGCCAACCAAATAACAAGCCTGCAAAGAACATGATAATGGCATTGACAATGAGCGAGATACTGCCCACATCACGCCCCGTTTTTTTCCGAATGGTCAAGCTGACAATGTCCGTTCCACCACTTGAGATACGAGATCTAAGTCCAAAACCAACACCAGCTCCCATCACAAGCCCACCAAAAATAGCATTAATGAGCGGGTCTGTTGTCAAAGTAACTTCTGGAACAATCTGGATAAAGAAAGAACTCATGGTTACTGTGATTAGGGTAAAAACGGTAAATTTATGACCGATTTTGTACCAAGCCAATATCAGCAAAGGGAGATTTATCCCATAAAAGGCCAAGGAAATTGGAATTTTAAAACCAATCAACCGTTCACTAATTGCAGATAAAACCTGTGCAAAGCCAGTCGCACCACTAGAGTAAACATGCCCAGGTTGAAAAAAGAAATTCACCGCAATCGCAGACAATATCCCATAAAGAATAGATGCCGAAATTTTTTCGGCATACTTTTCTCTGGAAATACTCTGCATGGTTTTCAGTAGGCCATATTTTTCTGCCCACCGACTAACGACAAACTTTGTTTTCTTCTTGATAGGTGTTTTTCTAATCATCACTTTCAATAGCTAAAGCCAATTCGTCTAATTGCTTGTCTGAAACAAGGCTCGGTGCCTGTGTCATCGGGTCTGCTGCTTTATTATTTTTAGGAAAGGCAATCACTTCACGAATATTTTCTTCGCCAGCAAGAAGCATTACAAAACGGTCAAGACCAATAGCCAAACCACCGTGTGGTGGGAAACCGTAATTCATCGCTTCTAACAAGAAACCAAATTGGTCATTGGCTTCTTCTGCTGTAAAGCCAAGTGCTTTAAACATACGTTCTTGCAAGTCTTTGTGGTTAATACGCAAGCTACCACCACCAAGTTCGTAACCGTTAAGCACGATATCGTAGGCAACGGCACGCACTTTCGACAAATCACCTTCCAATTCATGTGCTGATTCTTCCGTTGGCAATGTGAATGGGTGGTGAGCTGACATATAGCGACCTTCTTCTTCTGACCATTCAAACATTGGCCAATCAACAATCCAAAGGAAATTGAATTGTGAAGTGTCAACCATGTCAAGTTCTTTGGCAATGCGTGTACGAAGAGCACCAAGTGTATTATTAGCCACTTCAAGCGTATCCGCAACAAAGAGCACCAAATCATTCTCTTCAAGTTGTAAACGTACTGTCAATTCGCTTTCAATACTTGTCAAGAATTTCGCAACTGGTCCACTGATAGCTCCATCTGTAAATTTGATCCAAGCAAGGCCTTTGGCACCAAATTGTTTTGCAAATTCTGTTAATTTATCAATGTGTTTGCGTGAATACTTGTCCGCATTTCCTTTAACCACGATAGCTTTGACTACTGGTGCTTGTGAAAATACTTTGAAGTCAACATCCTTGACAAGTTCTGTCAAGTCCCGTAAAAGCATTTCAAATCGTGTGTCAGGTTTGTCTGAACCATAATTGTTCATGGCATCATCATAAGACATACGTGGGAATGGTAGAGTTACGTCGATACCTTTGGTATCTTTCATAACTTTGGCAATCATTCCTTCAGTGATATCTTGGATATCTTTATCTGATAAGAATGACGTTTCCATATCCACTTGTGTAAACTCAGGTTGACGATCTCCACGCAAATCTTCATCACGGAAACATTTTACGATTTGGTAGTAACGGTCAAAACCAGCATTCATCAACAATTGTTTTGTGATTTGTGGGCTTTGTGGCAAAGCGTAAAAATGACCTTGGCTCACACGGCTTGGCACCAAATAATCACGCGCTCCTTCAGGCGTTGATTTTGTCAACATCGGTGTTTCAACGTCAATAAATTCAAGGTCGTCCAAGTAATTGCGGATAGAGTGTGTCACCTTCGCACGCAATTTAAAGTTGTTAAGCATTTTTGGACGGCGAAGATCCAAGTAACGGTATCGCAAACGATTGTCATCTGTCACATCAACATCATCTTTGATTTCAAATGGTGTTGTTTTAGCAGTGTTTAGGATGGTCAATGCTGACACTTTCAATTCAACCGCACCTGTTGGCAAGTTTGGATTTTCTTGTTCGCGTAAGGCAACTTCTCCTGTCACCTCGATAACGAATTCGTTACGAAGGCTTTCTGCTGTTGCCATAACGTCGCTTGAAACTGTTTCAGGATTGATGACCAATTGCATAATCCCTTCACGGTCACGAAGATCGATGAAAATAAGTCCACCTAAATCACGACGACGACCGACCCAACCTTTAAGAGTCACTTCTTGGCCAATATGTTCGCTACGAACACGACCCGCATACATTGTACGTTTCATTGCTATCTTTCTCCGTTTTTTAATTTATTCATTCCCACCTATTATAGCAAAAAGCACGAAAAAACCCCACCCATGCGGTAGAGTTTTTTTGCCTTTTCCCAATTAAGCCTTTTCACGTGCTTTCTTCATTGAAAAAGCAATTAGCTTAGTTTTCTGAAAATATCTGAAAAGTTTGTTTCAATTTCTTCAAAGCTTGCGGTCACTTCTTCGCGGGTTTGGTTGTTTTTGACCGTTACTTGACCTGCTTCCACTTCACTTTCTCCCAAAGTGATGATGGTTTTAGCATGGAAAGCATCCGCAGACTTGAATTGTGCTTTGATTTTACGTCCGAGGTAATCACGTTCTGCTGCAAAACCTTGATGACGAAGGGCTTGAACAAGTTCTAAAGCTTTAAGATTTGCACCTTCTCCCAAAACAGCAATGTAAACGTCCAAATCATTTTCAATCGGTAATGCAATGCCTTGTTTTTCCAAGATAAGAAGCAAACGTTCAAGACCAAGTCCAAAGCCAAAACCAGGGGTTTCTGGACCGTCAAAGTAATCTACAAGACTATCGTAACGCCCACCCGCACAAATGGTCAAATCAGATTTGTCAACGGTTGTGATAAACTCAAAAATCGTGTGGTTGTAATAATCTAAGCCACGCACCATATTAGTATCAATAACGTAAGGAATATGGAGGGCTTCAAGCATGTCACGAACCGCATCAAAGTGAGCTTGGCTTTCTTCATCGAGGTAATCTAAAATAGATGGCGCATTTTCAACAGCTTGCTTGTCCTCTTTTTCCTTCGAATCCAAGACACGAAGCGGATTTTCATCCAAACGGCGTTGGCTATCTTTTGACAATTCATCACGCATTGGTGTCAAGTAATCAATCAAGTCTTGGCGATAAGCCGCACGACTAGCCGCACTTCCTAGGGTATTTAAATGAAGAGTGACATCTTTGATCCCTAGGGTTTGGAACAATTGGTAAGCCATGGCAATGGTTTCCACATCTGTAGCTGGATTAGCAGAGCCAAAGCATTCCACACCAATTTGGTGGAACTCACGCAAACGACCAGCTTGTGGACGCTCGTAGCGGAACATTGACCCAATATAGTACATTTTCACAGGTTTTTGTACTTCTGGCGCAAATAATTTATTTTCCACAAATGAACGCACCACAGGAGCCGTACCTTCTGGACGCAAGGTAATGTGACGGTCACCCTTATCGTAGAAATCATACATTTCTTTTGTCACAATATCCGTTGTGTCACCAACTGAACGGCTAATCACCTCGTAATGCTCAAACATCGGTGTGCGGATTTCGCTGTAATGGTATTTCTTGAATGTTTCACGCGCAACAGCTTCGACATATTGCCAATTTGCGCTTTCGCTAGGTAAAATATCTTGGGTTCCTTTAGGTTTTTGCAGTTTCATAATAAGATACACTGGCACCAAATTTTCAAATTTAGCCCCTTCATTCCTTTCTACTATTGTAGCGATTCAATCATTTCTATTTTATCACAAAAACAAGTTCTAAAGAAGAAGCACAACCTTTTTTTAGGATTTCTTCAGCTATTTTTAAATTTTTTGTCAAGTAACTTTACTTTACAAAAAAGATATGGTATGATGTTAAAGTTGATTGAAAATCAAGAACTAAAAAATTATCGGAGGAAATAACAAATGGCAGTACCTGCACGTCACACTTCAAAAGCGAAGAAAAACAAACGTCGTACACACTACAAATTGACTGCTCCATCAGTAAAATTTGACGAAACTACTGGAGATTACTCACGTTCTCACCGTGTATCACTTAAAGGATACTACAAAGGACGTAAAATCGCTAAAGCAGCTAAATAATAGAAGGGAGATACCATGCGCGTAAATATCACACTTGAACACAAAGAATCTGGTGAACGCTTGTACCTTACTTCAAAAAACAAACGTAACACTCCAGACCGTCTTCAATTGAAAAAATACTCACCAAAATTGCGTAAACACGTAATCTTTACTGAAGTGAAATAAGGCATTCACTACAATTCAGTGAACGTCAAAAACCCTGATTTTACAGGGTTTTTTCTTTTTCCGAATTCACTGTAATGCAATAAAATGAATTTGGAACTCTACATTTTACTCTACATTTTTGCTTTTTCTAACTCAAAAAAGACAGTAGATTTATTACTACTGTCTTTTCATATTTCCGAAGAAAAATTCATATTTTTAGGAACGATAACAATTCCCAGTTAGGGTATGTTATTTTAGCATACATATTGTAAAATATATAAATCAAATTTTCTACTTAGGATTTCAACAATGAAAAAGTGTTTAGGTTAAACATATGTGATTGGACTTTGCTATGTATTATGGTAAAATTAAGTAAATAAGGATGTAAAAGGATGTAAAAATGAGATATATAGGTTCTAAGAAAATACTTCTTTCGGAAATAAAATCAATGTTAGACAAACACGTTACTGGCGAGGAAGAAATCTTCTTAGATTTATTTGCTGGAACAAACATTGTAGGTAACTATTTTAAACAGTTTTACACAGTATACTCTAACGATTTACTTTATTTTAGCTACGTAAATGCTAAAGCAACTATTGAAAATAATACTAAACCTAAATTTTCTAAACTTCAAAAAATAGGTATTGACAATCCAATGTCATTTCTACAAGACAGCCCAATTGATACTGAAAAAATAGGATATTACGAGAACGCTTATTCACCTACTGGAGAAGCAGGATATTTAACAGTTAAAAACGCAAAAAAATTAGATACTATTCGAGAACAGATAGAAAAATGGTATTGTTCAAATCTTCTCTCTGAGTATGAGTATTTTTTTCTAGTCTCTTCCTTAATTGAGGGTCTGCCCTTTGTTAGTAACATTACTGGAACATACGGTGCTTTTTTAAAGCACTGGGATAAGCGAGCGCTTAATGATTTAACTTTATTTGATTTTACCATTTTTGATAACGGAAAAAATAATCTTTCTTTTAACGAAGATGCTAATACATTAGTAAAAAGAATTAAAGCTGATATAGTTTATATTGATACCCCTTATAACTCTCGGCAATATGCCTCAAATTATCACTTACTCGAAAATGTAGCACGAAATAACAAACCTGAACTTAAAGGTGTTACAAAAATATTTGATTGGAAAAATTTAAAAAGTGATTACGCGACAAAAAGTAAGGCTCTTCAAGCTATGTCTGATCTTATAAGTAATATTAATGCTACACATATTATTCTAAGCTATAATAATGAGGGAATTATCTCAGAAAATGATTTGTTCAATATTCTAAAGCAAAATTCTCTTGATGGAAACGTAGAGGTTAAAAAAATACCTTATCGAAAATATCAATCAAAACAACCATCAAAAAATAAAGAAGTATATGAACTTTTGTTTTATATTCAAAAAAATAAAGTCGTAAAAAGAAAACAGCCACAATCATCTCCAAAAATCAAAGTCAGTTCAACACAAAAATATATAAAAAGTCCTTTAAACTATATTGGAGGAAAATTCAAGTTACTTAATCAGATACTACCTTACTTTCCAGATGAAATCGATACTTTCGTTGATTTATTCAGTGGAGGTGCTAATGTCGGGATAAACGTTAAAGCAAATAAGCATATTTTTAATGATATGAATTTTAGAATTAATGAGATGTTTCGTTATTTTCAAAATCAATCTCCTGTTGATTTAGTTCAGAATATAGAAAATAAAATCAGTGAGTGGAATTTGAGTAAAACAAACGAAGAAGCGTATAAGATATTTAGGGATCACTATAATCAAAATCCAAATCCTCTAGATTTATATGTTTTATCCTCATTTAGTTACAATTACCAGTTCAGATTTAACAATTCCTTACAATTTAATAATCCATTTGGTAGAAACCGTAGTCATTTTAGCGTAAATATGAAAAATAATCTACTAAACTTTGTATCTAAATTACAAACATTGAACGCAAGTTTTACCGATTCTTACTTCACTGATTTTGATTATTCAAGGTTAACATCTGATGATTTTGTGTATCTTGATCCACCATACCTAATTACAACAGGTAGTTATAATGATGGTAATCGAGGCTTTACAGATTGGGGAGAGTCACAGGAAGAGCAAATGTATAACGTCCTTAGAAATTTAAATGAACGTAATATTAAGTTTGCTCTTAGCAACGTTATTGTGCACAAAGGACGTCACAATACTTTGTTGGAAAAATTTATTTCTGATGAAAACTTAAATCTATACAAATTAGACTACCACTATAAAAATTCTTCCTATAATACTTCTAAACAAGATAGTCTTGAAGTTTTAGTAACCAATTATAAAAAAGAGGTATAATACCTCTTTTTTCATAGTCTTTTATATCAAGATTGAAATATAATTTCTTTATTTTCAAAATAGGTGTTTAATTTATCAGATTGAATCTCTCCTTTTTTTACTTTATCCGCACCAAGCAATAATTGTTCTACATTTAATGCTCCACCAATTGTTTCCGTTTGATCAGCGGTATACGTAAGTTGTTCAGGAAATTTACCAACGAACTTACTTGACACCCATAAGAAATAGTATGAGTCATCTTTAATTGAATTTGGGAAATCTTTCCACCATTCAATTGGATTTCGGTTAATATCTCGCCTCTTATTATCTTCAATATAACGAATCATCTCATCCGCTTGTTGAATAGATTTTGAGTAGCCTTCACCATATGCTTTTGTATCCACGATAATACCAAATTGATTACTATATACTAGTCCATCAGGTTTTCGTCCACCTCCCAATAATTTTGAATTTAATTTGTAAACATTTCTAAACAAATCCATCGTCAAGATTTCAAAATCACGGTTACGCTTACCATCATATGCAATATCTAATAACTCTATATATTTGGTAGGTAAATTGGTGTTTTTTAAGAAATAGGCACGTCGTTCTTCTGCAACCTCATTTCTTAATTCCTTTGTAATCTCAAGACTTGGAATCGAAAAATCAGCAATAATGTCTCTTAATATTATTTTATTTTCATTCATTTCAATCCTTAATCCAAAGTTGTTGAGACCTTCAATATCCGCTAATATTACTTCGTTCCCTTCCTTAAAACCTTTATCTTTCAGTTTATTGAGCAAAACAGGATATGAATTAGTTTCTTGTAGAAATTTCAAAATATATGCTCTTCTTGTTCTCACATAATCTCTATTTTCACAATTTGTTGCTAAAAATTCCCACATTAAAAATTTCGTACTTCTATTATTTTTAGAACTTCCATCAGATTGTCTTAGAGCATGCAACCCTCTAGCAGTTATTTTATAACCTTGAAAGCCGTCAGAATTACCATTATCAAAATTTCTTTTTACATTTTTCGACTCAACCAAACCTACATTTTTTAGCCAATTACATATTTGACGGGCATATTTATCACTACTACCTTCAACATCAGATTTTATTTTCTTTTTCTCTGCAGAATCGGCATCCCCTAGCCAGTCAAACATTAAATCTTCATCATAGGAAGTGAAGCCACGCTCACCTCTAAAACCTAAATGTCCACCCAAATAAAATTTAGTACAAAAATCATTTTTTTCAGCTAGTAAACGAAGTACCTGTACTGCTGGTGGATAAGACAATAATGCCTCTCTCAAAACATCTTTTTCAGTACTAGATTCATCAGGAGTACTAATAAATTTCTCTCCGAATGGAGTTAAAGAAAACATATCTGTTTCTCGATCTGTTGCAACAAAATTTAAACTTACTGCCCAACGTAAAAAACCGTCAGCAGTCCAATTATCTGTCCATGTTTTTCCAGTTTTTTTAGTCTGCTGTGGAAGGATACTTACCTGTATTAATCCATCTGCAACAGCTTCACTCCGTTTTTTAGGTGAATGTCCATTAGCATCCTTCGAAGTTCCTACTAATTCTAAATAAGAAAAAGTTGTTTCTTTATTTGCTAATTTGTTTTGCAAGTCTTCTCTTAAATCGCTAAAATATATCACGTTTAATAAATTATCACGCAAATTTATATAATGATCTGAATTGCTCGAGAATATTTTTACAACTTTTTTTAAATTACGAAAGGAAGATGGGTTTTGTATCCAACCATAAGTTCTTGTCTTCATTTTCTATCCTATATATTTTAGTTTTACATTTATTATACATTAAAATATCACTATCAGATCACTATTCAGTAATTATTTCTATGCAATTTTACTGCTACTCTTTGGGATTCTGTTCTTGTCATGCCTCCCTTCTTCCAAATAAAAGAAAGTTTTTTTCCTTTATCATAATATTGCCACACATCAACTGCCGGACTTGTCTTCTTCAACTTTTTACAGTAGTCCCAACTTATTAACTCCTCAAACTCGAGACTAGTAACAAATCCAGTCTCTTCAACTTTCTTAAGTATCATCTTTGTGACATCAATTTTGATTGCTTCGTATTTTGCAATAATTTTTTCTTTGATCTCATCGAAAAATTTAAGTACTCCATTGACTACGCCTCTTTGATAAGTGGAAATAGCTCTCGCTATTGCATCATATTTTTCATCCGTATAAAATCGAAAAATATCTAATAGTCTAAATTTGAGTGCTTCTGCTGATACAGACAAATCTTTCATTACCTTTTGAAAAGAATCATGTCTATAAAAAATTTTAGATAAGAGTACAATAGCAGGCATTAGGATTATGGCTGAGAAAATATTAGCCTCTGTTTCATGCTTTGAATCACTGCCACCTTTTAACTCAGTAAAGAGACTGCCTGAATGTCCCAATAAGAAATGTCCTAGTTCGTGACACTTAGTAAAGTTCTGCTTCACTTCTGGATTGTCCCGTTCATAGGAAAATGAGATTCCATAATCATCTATCAATGTTAAACCTTCTATTTGCTGGTTTGAAAAGTGATGCTCCATTAACTTGATATTATATTTGTTCAAACACTCATCAAAAAAATCACTGAAATGATAGCTTAATGGTGAAATCTCATTTTCTTTCATGAATCTATAAACCTGTTCATTAGCGAGTTGGTTTATTCTTGGATACATCTCATCCATCATGAACCTCCTTTGTCTCCAAACTAGTCTTTTCCTACTCGATTGTTAGTCTTCTCCCAACGTATTCATATTTTCTTACTGTCTTATTATCATTCTCAACGACTATTTTAAATATAAAATAGTGATCTCTCCCATCTTTAGCGTTCGCTTTATTCAATCGGAAATAATTTTTTTGGCTCATAGCCATTTCTCTAAGAATATCATCAATTAAAAACGTTAATGGAATATTCAAATTTGAGAACCTGTAAAAGTCTTCCTCAAACTTTAAATAAGAATCAGAAAAATAATCTAGTTGTAACTGATCTTTATATAATTCTTTTCTATTCATCTTCAAATTCACTTTCTAGAACAATATTAAGGATATGATCAATTTGAAGGAGCTGATAACCGTCTGTAGTTCTTATTGTTATCTCTTTGGAAGATAATTCCTCAACTTGACCAACTACCTGTTCTTTCTTTTTCTCTTTCTTAATAATAAATCGACCAGTTAATCTACTCGCATAGAGTTGACCTATCAATGTGAGCTTCTCAATTTTAGATAAGGGACTACTCAAATCCACCCTCTTTTTATCCTCATCAAGCGAGGTGGTATGCTCGGAAAGAAAGAATCCCATCCATTTAGCCATCCCTCTGTCTCTATGTTCTCTGGCAGACTTAAAGGGTAAATAAGAACGATCAATCATTTTAAACCATCTAATCCTCCAGCAGAATGACCACCAATCAACTTGCTACGTGCTAGACTTCTGGAAGCTTCCTGAAGTGCTGTCGCCTTTTGAAGTTTACTAAAACCAAATTGATTTCTGATAGTATCAATTACTGACTGGAGCCTCTCCTCTTTTTCTATTTTTTCAACATCGTCAAATAAGGAAATGAGACCATAAGACTCATCTACTAAGCCTGAATAAGAAACTGCAACACTTCTAACTGCTCCTTCATCGTATTTCTTTCTGAAAAGTGTCAGTACATAGTTGGTTAATAACCTAGTATTATTTGTTGGCTCAACTTTCATCTGAGTTTGAATATGACGTTTATTTTCAAACCTTGAAAATCCTATAGTAATGGAAACATTTGTTGTCTTTTTATGACGCTTTCTCAATCTGATAGCTACTTGCTCTGCCATTTCTCTCATAATCAGTTCTATCTCAGCTTGCTTGAAGTAATCTCTTGGTAATACTTGAGAATTACCTATCCCTTTTGCTTTTGGCTTATAAGGCTTATGGACATCACTCTCATCAATTCCGTTAGCATGGAAAAATAAATCCACTCCAACTACTCCTAGTTCTTTCTTCAGAATATCTGGATTACAATTTGCAAGTTCCTTGATTGAGAAAATTCCTAGGTTATTAAGACGCTTTTTCATCCTATTGCCAATTCCCCAAAAATCGGTCATTTCCTTTATGTTCCAGACTTTTGTTTCCACATCTTCATAAGACCAATTAGCTCTCATTGTGGGGGTTTTCTTAGCCTCATTATCTAGTGCCAATTTTGCTAGTAAGGGATTAGCATTTGACATGCCAACCGTTGAATAGATTCCCGTTTTTCTCCAAATGTCTCTTTGGATCTTGGAAGAAATCATATCAAGTTTTTCTTTGCGACTTAGCACTTTATTAGGAATAAAGTAATTAAGTGATGAGGTCAAGTCAATAAATCCTTCATCAATCGAATACGGTAAAATATCTTCAACACTAGCATAGTTCTGAAAGATATGTTGAATCTCCATATTTTTCTCAATATACAAATCCATCCTAGGTGGCACTATAAAAGTAGCTCTGGCCCAACTTTCAATATAACGAACATATTCTGGATTCGTTGGCAGTCCTTGTTTCTTGGCGTTATAATAAGAGAATTTACGTGTCTTTACATCAAAGGGTAGATCATATGATCGACTGACATTTGATTTTCCAAAGACTTGTTTAAACATTGGTGATGAAGCTAGAATTAAGCCACTTGAATTATCCGCATGACTCATGACACAAAGTGACGTTTTCAAGGGATGCAGGCCACGTTCCACACACTCTACACTGGCATAAAAGGACTTCATATCCACAAAGGCGATATCACTTCTAGGCTCTTTACTATAATCAAATATTCCCACGACTTAGTCCTCGATAGGTAAGAAATGGCCAACGATTTTCCCAACAATACGAGGTTCTTCGTCATAAGGAGCTATCAAATCACTATATTTGGTATTGATAGAGACTAGTCGCAAACCTTCTTCTTCACGATAAACCTTCTTAATATAGGTTTGCCCTCCCCATAGCACAGCATAAACTGCTCCGTCATAGTCAAAGCCATTTTCTTGAATCAGGGCTACGGAACCATTAGGATATTTAGGTTCCATAGAATCTCCTGAAACCCATGATGCAAAATCATGAGAGATTTCCCTGTCAAAGTAGACAGTATCATAATCACGATCGCCGTAGATTGTTGCCCCACGACCAGCAGACATTTTCTCATAGACATGATATTCAAATCTGGGCTCAGCAATAGAGATAACCTTCTCTTGTTGTTCCAATAGTTTTTCCATGAAGATCTTTACCTTTGTTTGATTGGGATGCGTCAATTTTTGATAGAGCATAGAAATATCATCAGTTGTAAAGTAACCAGATTCTACTTCTAATACCTTTTCTAGTTTTAAAAGATTCTTTTGATTAGGCTGTGTGATTCCTTTTTCCCAAGCAAAATAGGATTGCTTAGAAATCCCGATAGCCTCAGCAACATCTATTTGACGAAGGCCAAGCTCAGTACGCTTTCTTTTTAATTTCTCTGGTTGATACATCAGTCTCTCCTTTCTTAGTCAGTTTGTAAACTGACTATATTTTATAAAATCCATTAGAATTTGTCTAGAAAAAATTAGTTTTTAAACTTATTTTTGATGTTCATACCAATAGACAAAATAAAAAATGTCCGTTACGACAGACATTTCAATGCATCTTAGAAATCTTTTTGTAAATTTTATTTAGTAGAATAATGTTAGGAGGTATACTACATGAAAAAAGTAATTAGTTTAATTGTCTTAGGTATTTCACTTATCTTTCTTGCATCTTGTTCTAAACAAAATAACTTAGCTGGTAAATACTATAACGTTTATGATAGAAATGCTAAATTAATTTTAGAAATTAACGGTGATAGCGGTAAATTCTACAAAGAAGGTACTCACGCTATCACTGATGTAGATACAAAAAACCAGTCATTCACTTTCTCATCTAATGGCAGGGACTATGTTGTAACTTACACTCTTAGTAAAGATGGTACTCTTAAATATGATACTGGTAGCTTCATGACTGGTAGCAATAAATTTGTAGCATACAAGGAAGGTAGTGAAGCTTATAAAGAAGCAACTAAATAATTGTTAATACGAATAACACCTAGTGAGTTTATCTTCACTAGGTGTTTATTTTGTATTGTGATTTTTTGAAATTTTAATACTTCAAGGAGAGATCACCGTAAGTTGAGTTGATTGACAAAAATTAGAGAAGTCCCAATACGACATTATAAATCAATGCACCTACAACTCCACCTACAATAGGACCCAATACAGGAATCCAGCTGTATGACCAATCTGAATCTCCTTTATTTGGAATAGGTAACAATGCATGCATTATACGTGGTCCTAAATCACGAGCTGGATTAATGGCATATCCGGTTGTTGATCCCAATGAATAACCAACTGCAATAACTACCAGCCCTACAATAATTGGTCCAAATCCTGAAGCTACTTTATTTGGTCCAATTGACATCACAGTAATTACCAAAATTGCTGTACCTAATGCTTCCCCAAAAAAGTTTGAAGGTGTATGACGGATTGCTGGAGCTGTTGAGAAAGTTCCCAAAATAGCACCTTTATCCGTTGTTTCCTTAAAGTGTGGATAGTAATGAAGACATAATACACACGCTGCTAGCATAGCTCCAAGAAATTGACCTGCTAAGAAAACTGGCACTTGTGACCAAGCTAAATTACCAGTGGCTGCCATCGCAAAAGTCACAGCAGGATTTAGGTGAGCAGGACTAAGCATACCAGATACATAGACACCAATTGTACAAGCTACACCCCATCCGATAACAATGGCATTCCATCCTGTACCTTCTTCTTTAGTTCCTTTTAAAACATTACCTCCGACTACGCCATCACCAAGTAATACCAAAACAAAAGTTCCTAATAATTCCCCTATAAAATTGTTCATATTATCACCTACTTTTCAATTTGCATTTCTTTTAACTGTTCCAGGATTGCCTCTGAATCAGCACCTGCCTGCAATAAAGCTGCTGCAGTGTATGCACCTTCTACCACTGGAACATAGTTAATATGAATTTGTTTATCTGAAAAATCTGCAACCATTTCCAGATTCATCTTAGCACTTCCTAAATCAAAGAATGCAAATATCTCTTCTTTTGAATTATCCTCAACAGCTTGTTGTACTCGCTCAAAACTCGTCCCAATACCTCCATCCTCAGTCCCTCCAACATATGTAATTTCTACATCTTGAGCAACTTCTGAAATGAGGTCTACAACTCCTTGAGCGATATTTTTAGAGTGAGAGGCAATAACGATTCCTGCATCTGCCATTTAAACACCTGCTTCCACTAATGCTTCGAATAAATACCCTGACGAACATGTTCCTGGATCAATATGTCCAATTGAACGTTCACCAACATATGATGCTCGTCCTTTGGTTGCTTTAATATCTGCCGATTCTTGGACATATTGTTGAATTTTTTCAATAGATAATTGGTTATTTCGAAGGTCATCTAGGACTTTTGTCCAAATATCCACCATTGTTTTTTCACCAACTTCAGCTTTACCTCGTTTTTGAATCATTTCTAGACCAGCCGCAATAGCATCAGTAATAGAATCACTAGATTGCAACGATTTTGTAATCCCCATAAAAGCTGAACCATATAGAGGACCTGAAGCTCCACCAACTTTACTTAATAATTGCATAGATACTACTTTAAAAACATCCGCTGGTGTTTCAAAGTTTTTCTCATCTAAATTTTCGATAACGGCAGACATACCACGAGCCATATTACCGCCGTGATCACCATCTCCAATTGGGGTGTCTAGCTCAGACAAATAATCTTTATTAGCCTGAATTTTTTCGTTGAAGAGGTGCATCCATTTTAAAGATAATTCAGTATTCATATTATTCTCCCTACCAAGCAATAGTTGTCACAGGTGCATTTAGGGCATTTTTCCATTCTTTATCTTTCAAACGAATTAATGTTAGAGATAATCCCGCCATATCAATTGACGTCATGTAATTTCCTAGTTTTTTATAGACTACTGACACATTTTTTTCTGCTAGTATTTTTTCAACATCGTTTGCAAAAACATATAGTTCCATCAAAGGAGTTGCCCCCATACCGTTGACTAGGACACCATATTCTTCCCCCTCTTTCGGTTGGAAAGAGTCTACCAATTTCGTTACTAATTCTTCGGCCAATTCATGAGAAGATTTCATTTTTTCTCTTTTGTAACCTGGTTCACCGTGAATACCAATACCATATTCAATTTCATCATCAGCCAATTCAAAACCCGGTTTTCCAACTTCTGGAACTGTAGCACCACTTAAAGCTAAACCTACTGTGTGAATGTTTGGCACTAACTGTTCAGCAATCTCTTTAATTTCTTCTAGTGATTTTCCATTACGGGCTGCATCTCCAAGAATCTTATGAACTAATACTGTTCCTGCCACACCTCGACGACCTTGTGTATAGAGGCTATCTTCTACAGCAATATCATCATCAACAACAACACTTGCAACCTTAATATCTTCCATCTCAGCCATTTCTTGGGCCATTTCAAAGTTCATAATATCGCCAGAATAATTTTTTATGACCATAAATACTCCAGCTCCTTCATCTACTTCCTTGATAGCTTCCAAAACTTGGTCTGGTGTTGGTGAGGTAAATACTGGACCACATACCGCTGCAGATAGCATCCCTTCTCCAACAAATCCTGCATGAGAAGGTTCATGACCACTACCACCACCAGAGATAATAGCTACTTTTCCAGTTTTCTCTGCATTACGTGCAATGATTTCAAATCCATCAACACGATGAACCAAATCATCATGAGCGAATGCCATTCCATCTAGCATTTCCGTAACAACATTTTTGGGGTCATTAATAATTTTTTTCATGGATATGTCTCCTTTACTTTTCTTTTTTATAGTTTCATTATATGATAACGTTTTCAAAAAAAGAACGGACAATTTTTATTTTTTGTCCGTTCTCATTGATAACAAGTATTATTTCTGATAATATGCTACTGTAGTATGATAAAGTCAGGAATAAATTATGAGTAGTTCAATCATTACTAAAAAGAAAATTGCTAAGGCATTTAAGCAACTTTTAAAAACAGAGCAATTTGACAAGATTTCTGTTCGAAAAATTATGGAAGTAGCTGATATACGTAGGCAAACGTTCTATGATCATTTTTTAGATAAATATGATTTACTATCATGGATTTTCGTAACAGAACTGCAAGAACAAATTATTGATAATTTTACCTATAGCTCTGGAAAGAATATTTTAAAAGAATTATGTATCTTTTTTGACGATAATAAAGATTTTTATAGACAACTCTTTCTCATCGTAGGTCAGAATAATTTTTCATCCTCTCTTTTACTTTACTGTCAGCAATTACTTAACAAAATTGTTACTGAGGAAGGAGGAGTTACTACAGAACCACTGATGAAAGAACTGATTCACTATCACGCTCTCGCAATTTCCGACTCTATTCGAGAAAGAATACTAGCTTATCAAAATTTAGAAAATCAATATCCTGTCTTTGAACTTGCATTATTACAACTAACAAAAAGGAGATAAGTGTGGTATATATTAAAAATAGCACTCAATCTATTATTGATGATAACATCCAAGGTCTATTGCGAATAAATCCTAATTTATATCAACTTGGTAAGTCAAGAATACTATATAACTCATTACAAGATTCCTCAGTTATACCAATTTTATCAGGCGGTGGTAGTGGACATGACCCTGCTCATTATGGATATATTGGACAAGGCATGCTTTCTGCAGCAATTGCTGGAGATTTATTTACACCTCCCTCTTATTCTGAAATACTTGAAGCCATTCGATTTTTAAATAAAGGTAATGGTGTTTTCATCATAATAAAAAATTTTGAGGCAGATTTACAGGAATTTTCTAAAGCAATTAATATTGCCCGTGAAGAAGGCATACCCGTAAAATATATTGTTTCTTATGATGGCATCTCTGTTGAGACTACTAATTTTCATCTTCGTCATCGTGGTGTTGCTGGAACCATATTATTACATAAAATTTTAGGACATGCCACTCAAAATGGAGCAAGTTTAGATGAACTTGAGCAAATTGGCCTCAAACTTTCTTCTCATATAGCAACACTCGGTGTAGCTACAAAACCCGCTACTCTCCCAACCAATAATAAACCAATGTTCTCTCTAACAGAATCAAACATCTCATTTGGCATTGGAATTAATGGTGAACCTGGATACAAAGTTGAACCTTTTATATCCTCTGAGATATTAGCTAACGAGTTGATTAACAAGATAAAACGCTATTTTCGCTGGAAAGATGGGGACAGATATGCTGTTCTTATCAACAACCTTGGAGGGACAACTCAAATTGAGTTGAATATTTTCACTAATGATGTCTTACAACTTCTTGAAGTAGAAGGTATCAAAGTTGAGTTCCTAAAAGTAGGAACATTTATTACTAGTTTAGATATGTCAGGAGTATCTCTTACTTTATGTCAATTAGATGATGATTATTGGCTAAACGCATTAAATTCACCAACAACAGCTCAAGCATGGAATTAAAAAATTAAAAAGAAGCACTATAGTTCCGTTTCTAAGTGCTTCTTTTTTCTATTAGTTTTTCTCTTGCTCTTCAACTTTTAAAAGCAATAGAGCTAATGGTACTACTTCCATCACTTCAAAAACTCTGCGACAATTGGATAGACAATATATGCAAGTGAAAATTGATTTTGAAAATGGAGGAAGCACTCGAAAAGAAGTTGTTACGGTAGAAACCCTGTCTGATTTAGCAGAAGAATGGTTCAATAATTATAAAAATTGGGTAACATCAGAAAACACATTAAATCGTGTTCGAGGATATTTAGATACGTACATTATCCCACGCTTTGGCGATTATCTGCCAGCAAAAATTGAACCAGCAGAAATTCAAAGGTGGGTAAATGAGCTAGCCGAAAAATCTAAAAAATCTGTTGAATCTGGGATAAGGAGGTCTGAAAAAGGTAGCGCAAAGGACTTCGGAGCTGTAATTCATAAACTAAGCGATATTTTTAATTTTGGTATTACAAATTATGGACTGAAGAGAAATCCCGCTTCGACAATTACTATTCCTCCCAAACCAAAGGCAACGAAGAAAAAGATTATGGTGCTTCACGATGAAGAGTTACTATTTTAGCCTTGGGGGTTGCTCTTATTGCAACAGTACTTGCGCTTGCAGTTGCTTTTATTATTTCAGGATTTTATATGCTCTTTGACAGCTGGTCTTACCTCAGTGTTTCTTACTCAGCAACAGAACTTGGTTTTGGCTTAGGCTTACTATCACTTGGCTTGTCATTATTAGCCATTTTAGCAGCGGGAGCAGTCTTTAGAATGGCTGGGTGCAGCATTGTTCATTTGGCACAAAAAACAGTAAATAAAGGGAGAAAATGATGAAATCGTGGACAAAGATTATTTTAGGATTTGGGATTGGAGCGACCTTAATTGGTGCAGCACTTGCAGGATATGGATTTGAGACTGGTGGACTAGCTGATTTGGAGAAAAATGTAGAAACTTTAAGCACAACTCGTTATCACAAAGTAAGCCTTGACACCTTTAGCAAAGTAACTATCGATAGCTCTGCTTTTGATGTGGTAGTTGCTAAGGAAAACGTGGACAAACCTTTTATTTCTTACTCAGACAATAGCAAAACTTCTGTCAACTATGAGGTTAAGGATGATACATTAACGGTCAAACAAACAGGACATTTGAGCCAAGGGGAAAATACTGAGATCCATTTCTTTAGTCTCAGAGATTTAATCAATCTAGCAAAATCAGGTATCATTGAGAATTCACACACCATTGTCATCACCGTGCCGCAAAATACCAACCTCACCTCCCTCCAAGCCAATCTCAAGGCAGGGGATTTAGACATTAACAACCTTTCGCTTGATAATGCCAAATTAGATGTCAAAGCTGGGGATTTGACCATGTATAATGCTCACATCAATGCTGGAACTGTTACATTGACAGCTGGAGATGTCGATATTGAGCACAGCCAATTAAATCAGTTTGATTTTACCGTTACAACTGGTGACCTTGATTGCGACAATAGTCAAATCACTAATACTTCTTTCAAACTCCGCATGGGAGATTTCTCAGCTGAACATGCGACTTTCAAGGGTGAGGACAATAGCATCACCTCAACAGCTGGAGATGTCGATATTACACTGGCAGACAAAGATTTGAAGATTAATCCATCTTACTTTTTAGGAGATGCAGACATCGCTTCAGATTTAAACACATCTAGCCAAAATACATTAACTATTGACAACAAAGCCGGTGACATCACCATTCAATAAACGCAAAAAGCATCGTTTAAGCGATGCTTTTTTTGTCTTAAAATAAGAGCGTCAACAATGCCAAAATAGCAGGACCACCTTGTTTTAAGATAATCTTGCGGTCAGCTGTTAAGCTACCGTAAAGGGCTACTAAGATGACATTTAGTAAAAAGATAGTAACTACAGTTGTATTGCTTGTAAAGACACCGTAAAGCAAGAAAACACCAATCATTCCGTTATAAACCCCTTGATTTTTAAAAAGATTGGTAACTGAAGTCCGTTGCAACTCTTCTTTTGACATATTAAAGACACGGCTGGTCGCATCTGATTGTGTCGCAAAGGTTTCAAGATACATGATGTAAAAATGCTCTAAGGCAACTAAAACCGATAAAATAAGTGTGATAAGTGACATAATCTCCCCAATTCGTTAATCATAATGAATTCATTATATAAAATTTTCTGACATTTTTCAAATAATCTGCCCACAAAAAAAGCAGAGGTACACCCTCTTAGGCCTCTGCTTTTGGTTGTTTGTAAATGATCAGTCCCATAATCATGAAGGCGATTAAGAAACCGACTAAGACACCAACTTCTTGACCGATAGAGCCTGTCATTGAAATGGTTTCACGCAAGGCAGTTACAATGTAAGACATCGGTAAGTAAGGGTGAATAACTTGGAAGAATTTTGGACTCAATTCAATTGGGTAAGAACCACCGGCAGAACCTAATTGAAGAACCAAAATAATCAAGGAAATAAATGAGCCATAACGACGGTTCCAACCGATAAGCGCCGTTACAAGAGCCATGAGCGTCCAACCACCTAATAAAATAACAAAGATGGTACGCCATTCGTAATTGGCTTCAAAACCAAGGAATTGAATAGCTCCATATAGAATCAATGAACCAGCTGTTGAAATCAAACCATTGATAAAGATTTTTTGTTTAGCCCATTCCCAACGGTTTTTAACTGGAAGACCTGATAGAGAGCTTGCGAAGATAACGTTGGTTGAAAGTGCCACAACCATTAGAGATACGGAAATCATGTATGGTGCCATACCAATACCATTATTTTTAACGATGTCAATATCTTTGCATTTTGTTGTGACAGGGTCAGAAACTAATTTAGCATTTTTATTCTTAACAGAAACAACTGACAATTGTTTGCTTGCTTTAGAAAGTGATGAAGACAAGGTTGAGATACCGTCTGTCAAGGTTCCTAAACCAGTTGTCAAGGTTTCACTACCTACTGCCAATTGACCAGCACCAGAAGCTAATTGTTCAGCGCCGGATTGCAATTGGTCGACACCACTTGTCAATTTGCCGTTGTTAGCAACTAATTGGTCGGCGCCGGATTGTAATTTTGCTACACCACCAGTGATTTGACCATTGTTAGCAACTAGTTGATCTGCTCCAGATTGTAATTTCGCTGCACCACCAGTGATTTGACCGTTATTTGCTACTAATTGGTCGGCGCCGGATTGCAATTTCGCTGCGCCGCCTGTTAATTGGTCATTGTTTGATACCAATTGATCGGCGCCAGATTGCAATTTCGCTGCGCCGCCTGCTAATTGGTCATTATTTGATACCAATTGATCTGCGCCGGATTGTAATTTCGCTGCGCCACCGGTTAACTGGTCATTGTTTGATACCAATTGACTAGCACCGGATTGTAATTTAGCTGCACCGCCTGTTAAAGCATCATTGTTAGAAGCTAATTGTTCTGCACCGGATTGCAATTGTGACGCACCGCCAGTTAATTGATCGTTTTTCGCGACAATCGCATTAGCACCATCTGTCAATTGAGAAACAGCTGCTGTGTATTGAGAAATACCATCAACTAACTGAGGAATACCTGTTTCTGCTTCTAAACCTGACTTGAAGTCTGTCAAGCCATTGACAAGTTGTTGACTGCCACCACTTGCTGAAGCAACTCCTGATTGCAAGGCTGAAACGTTATTCAACAGTGTTGATAGATTTGCTAATTGACTTGATAGGGATTGAAGCGAACTCAATTGAGATTGAATTGCTGAAATTTGTGACGTTAACTGATTAGCAGTTGCTGCACCAGAACTATTAGAAATAGCTGAATCAATTTGTGCACGTTGGTCAGCACTCAAACTTTGATAAGCTGACGTTGCTTGAACAGCTGCCAAATCAGAACGATTGATAGATGAAATAGCGCTGCTCATTGTTGACAATTGCTGACTAAGTTGGCTTAGTGAGCTTAGACTAGATTGCAATTGTGACACATCAGGGATAGATATGCCGTTAACTTGAGATTGTAAACTCTGTAAACCATTGTTTAATTCAGTTGCACCTGACAACAATTGTTGCAAGTTTGAGCTGCTTTTTGATTGCAGTTGTGCAATACCATTTGTTAAGTCTTGTGATTTGCCATTTAATTCATTCAAACCACTTGACAATTGGTTGACACCATCAACATAAGCATTGATACCTGATGATAAGCTTGTTGTGCCTGAAGCTAATTGCGATACACCGTTGGTGTAAGTATTCAAGCCGCTTGATAAGCTATCAATTCCGCCTGAGAGTTGGCTAACACCATTGGTGTAGGTATTCAAACCACTTGAAAGGCTACCGATTCCACCTGAAAGTTGACTAACACCATTGGTGTAGGTATTCAAACCACTTGAAAGAGTACCAATTCCGCCTGATAATTGACCAACACCATTCGTGTAAGTCGTCAATCCATTTGAAAGAGTGCCAATTCCGCTTGATAATTGACCAACGCCATTCGTGTAAGTCGTCAATCCATTTGAAAGAGTACCAATTCCGCTTGATAATTGACCAACACCATTCGTGTAAGTCGTCAAACCACTTGAAAGCGTACCAATTCCGCTTGATAATTGACCAACACCATTTGTGTAAGTCGTCAAACCACTTGAAAGCGTTGATGCTCCGTCAGCCAAAGCCTGACTACCAGAAGCAGCCACATTCAAATTATCCGTAATCGTTTGACTACCTTCCTGCAATTTCTGGCTACCTGATAGAAGCTTATCGCCACCAGAGCTAGCTTCTTTCAAACCACTTTGCAAGCTTTTCATACTCTTGAAAACAGCTTTTGTGTAAGTTTCTGTAATGTTTTCAGAAACTGTTGCTTTTAGCTTACTCATAGCTGTTTCTGACATTTTAGAAGCGACAAAACTACGCCCAGCAGTTGTTTGATAAGGAATAGTTAATTGCTCTGGGTCATCTGTCAAGAGTGTTGATGCTTTTTCTGAAAGGTCTTCTGGCAAATCAATGACCATATAATAGTCACCATCTCGTAATCCTTTTTCAGCTTTTTCCTCACTAATAAAATGGTAATCCAACGCTTTATTTTTGGACATACTGTCCACCATGTTGTCGCCAATAGCAATTTTCTTATCGTTCAATGTTGCAGGCTTATCGTGATTGACCACCGCAACAGGCAAGTCATCTAATCGACCATAAGGATTCCACATAGAACCTAAGAAAGAGAGGTTATAAAGAGAAGGTATGAGGGCAACACCGATCATGGTTACCCAAAGCCTTGGTGTCTTTATAAGAGCTTTTAATTCTTCTAACATATTGTCTCCTATTTTATACACATTGTCCAAATTTGTGATATAATACATTATACTTATCTACGAGATTATTTCAAGTTTAACGGAGGAGTTTTTTGACACATATTCTAAAAATGTTCAAAAAGTAGGACTATGACAACTGACAATCGAAGAGCAAACACTAAAAAGGCTATTCAAAACGCCATGGTTACCCTGCTAAAGACCAAAAGTTTTGATGACATCACAACAACAAAGTTAGCCAAAGAAGCTGGCATTAGTCGTTCTAGCTTTTACACTCATTATAAGGATAAATTTGAGTTGATTGATTCCTGCCAGCAAACCTTATTTAATCAAATTGAGTACATTTTTGAAAAACACGTTGGGGATAAAGAGGCTGCTTTTCTGGAGATTTTTGAATTTCTAAAACGGGAGCAATTACTGTCTGCCCTCATCTCAGCAAATGGAACACGAGAATTTCAAACCTTTATTGTGAACAAAGTGAGATTATTTATCAACACCGATTTTCAACGCCGTTTCAAACGTGAGAAATTAACCCCAGTCGAAGCAGAATACAGCAGTATTTATCTGGCTTCTGCCTTTTTCGGATTATGTCAAGCCTGGATAGCCAACGGAAAAAAAGAATCACCACGTCAAATGACCAACCTCGTGCTCAAATTACTCCCAATGTAACATTAACCGTTAGATAACTATCTGACGGCTTTTTTCTGCAAACAAAAAAGCCCAACAAAGGGCTTTTTCAATACTTCTTTTAAAATTAAAGCATTTTGTTGTAGAATTCAACGATAAGTGCTTCGTTGATTTCTGGGTTGATTTCATCACGTTCTGGAAGACGAGTAAGTGTTCCTTCAAGTTTTTCAGCGTCGAATGATACGAATGCTGGACGTCCAAGAGTAGCTTCAACAGCTTCAAGGATAGCTGGTACTTTAGCTGATTTTTCACGAACTGAGATCACTTGACCTGGAGTTACGCGGTATGAAGGGATATCAACACGTTTACCGTCAACAAGGATGTGACCGTGGTTAACGAATTGACGAGCTTGACGACGAGTAGTTGCAAGACCTAAACGGTAAACAACGTTGTCAAGACGACGTTCAAGAAGAACCATGAAGTTGAAACCAAGAGTTCCACCTTTTACTTTAGTAGCTTGTACGAACAAGTTACGGAATTGTTTTTCACCTAGACCGTAAGTAAAACGAAGTTTTTGTTTTTCAGCCAATTGCAAACCGTATTCAGACAATTTGCTACGGTTGTTTGGACCGTGTTGACCTGGCACGTAGTTACGACGTGCTAATTCTTTACCTGTACCTGTAAGTGACAAGCCAAGGCGACGAGATTGTTTCCATGATGGACCAGTATAACGTGACATTAAAAATGTCCTCCTATAAAATAAAAATTTTGTAGGAAATAACAAATTAGAGAATCCTGATTCGTGCAGGTGACTTTCATCTAAACAGCCAAGATTACTTTTTCCGACTTCTAGGAGCTTTTCTATTGAAGAAAAACTGTAGAAGAGCCAACTGTTGACGAGCTTCATACTCTCCTGCTATTATTTCACACAAAATACATCTTAACATAAAAAAAAGGCCTTGTAAAGCCTTTTTAACTAAACCAGCAATAATATCCTATGCTATAAAGAAGCGCTAGACCTTCAGACTACCGCTTATAACCAATGTATTATAAAACAAGTAACCTTAGCTAATAATCGTAGATAGCATTGCATGCAATGGCTAGGGTGATGCTACTGACGAGCAAATGCCATGCTTAAAACAACACCCCAGTAGTATTTCCAACGAGTTCTTTCTAAATATTTTTGTAAAACGATTAACTCATCATTACGATTAGCTTTTTGATTCAATATCTCATCACAAACAAATGGATATAATCGATAGGCTAAATAAGCTATTCGGTCTCCTTTTTCAAGTCCTAAAGCGCTCTCTAAAAGAGCTTTGCGAAGATCTTTGCTAATCTTCAAACTAGGATTATTATAAACGAGCTCTATCTGATGATAAAAAGTAATACGCTTTCTTTTTCGTCGTTTAGAAAACATCATGGTCGTCTTCCCCAACTCGTCGCATAGCCATACGCACCACCTAGAGAGGATACCCACCCTGTCGCAATTACATCAGTTGCCGCTTGAAAGTTTCCTTTAGTGACCACATAGCCCCATTCACCATTACTATAACGGCATGAATATCCGTTAGCTCCAGTATACACGGGTTTACAAATCCCTTTACCACCACCTTTAATAGTTGCTAGCTGTTCAGAGGTCAATGTTTCAAATTGTTCTAACGTTTTTACCATCTGGATCATCTCCGTTTCTTTAGTTATTGTCATGGCCATGAATAATTTCAGTATATCCTACTTTGAGAAGAAATAACCGCCTAAGTCGTTAATTGTTGTTTTTTAGTCGTAAATGGCGAATTCTTTCTTGTCATATCTTTTCTTTCATATAATAGTAGTTCAATATCCATCATGAATTTCATTTTCAATTAGTCGCTTACTATCAGTTCTATCAATCAAAAACATACTAAGATTAGTAGTGAGAAAATCTCCGACGGGAGAAAGTACTCTCTACTTTTTCTTTTATGTTAAAGTAGTGGTGTCT
>NZ_JBHRZX010000013.1:0-76937 GCF_042649785.1 Streptococcus alactolyticus
AAAAAATGCTTGGACTACAAGTCGCCGAGTGAATTTCTTACGGGTGGCTAATTTCAACTTGAAATTTGGGTTTTTCTAAAAATAAACCCATTTTTTCACAATTTTAACGAAAAGGATTTATCTTGATGCAACTGAGTTGTTAGGGCTTTCATGCTTGAGAAATTGACCATATCCCTAATCTTCTCCAACCAAATGACGTCGATGTGCTCACCGTAGATATCACTATTGAAATCAAAAATGTTGACTTCAAGACGTAATTCTGTGCCGCCAAAAGTGATATTTTTACCAATGCTGGTCATGGAACGATAGCGTTTGCCACGTACAATGGCGTCTGTGACGTAAACCCCATATTGAGGCAACAGAACCCTGTCTTGAGGAATCAGATTTGCCGTTGGGAAACCGATGGTACGCCCACGCGCATCGCCATGAACAACTAAACCGCTAGTTTGAAAGTCATACCCTAACAAACGATTAGCTTCCTTGACTTGCCCAGTTTCCAGCAAATGACGAATACGAGTGGAACTGATTTTTTCGCCCTTGTCCGTCACTTCTGGCACAATCACCACTTCTCCGTCAAACTGCTGCGCTAAATCGCTGGCACTTTTGCGGTCATGTCCAAAACGGTAATCAAAACCAACGACAATGGCCTTTGCTCGCAAGGGTTTGACAAACAAGTTCAAAAAAGCATCCGACGACAATTTGGCAAATGAGGACGTGAAGTCTGTCAAGTACAAATTATCCACACCGTAAGCCGCAAATTTGTCATAACGAAGCTCAGGAGAGGTCAATTGACAGAGTAAATCCGGACTGTATCGGCTCAAGGCCAATCGTGGCGACGCATTGAAGGTCAAGACTGTGACGTCTAGATTATCTTCCTTAGCAATGATTTTAGCACGGTCAAAAAGGGCTTTGTGACCAAGATGAAGCCCATCAAAATAGCCCAAAACCAACACCGCATCTTGGCTTGTTGTGATGTCTTTATAATCGTTTAATTCATAGATGTTCATTTGTCTTTATCTCACATAAACACTTTGCGTGGTTTGTATAGGTCCTCACGAGGCTCAAGAATCGCAATTAGCTTGTCTTGGTAAAAGCCTGCCAATCGAGAATCCGTGCGCTCTAGCGGAATTTTACGGCCAAATGATAGCTCTTTGGCCTCCTCGTCTGTCAAATCCACACGTGGCAAATCCATGACACCATACTCAATCGGCAACAAGAAAGACCAATCGTCTACCTGACATTTCTCCGCAATTTCTGCTAAAGTCAAGGCGTCATCCAACTGCAATCCTGCTGAAGCTTGACGTTCCAAGAAGGACATGTGACTGGCGTAGCCCAGCGATTTCCCTAAATCCACGGACAAAGTGCGGATATAGGTACCTTTGCTACATGCCACTTCAAAATCAAAATAACAACAATCATCCTTGAAGGTCAAGGAGCTGGTGCGCCTGAAATCGTAAATGCTGACCTGACGGTGTGGGCGCTCCACTTCTTCGCCCGCACGCGCGTATTCGTACAAACGACGTCCGTTGACCTTAACGGCAGAATACATGGGCGGTGTCTGATTGATATCCCCCACCATGCCTGCCATAGCCTCATCCACCTGCTCAGGACTTAAATCAGCCGACACAGGTGTTCTCTCCACCACCTCGCCACTGGCGTCCTCTGTCGTGGTCGAAAAACCAAGACAAATTTGCCCACGATAGACCTTACCAGCCTCGGTCATGTATTCAATAACACGCGTGGCCTTGCCAACGGCAATAGGCAAAACACCGACCACATCAGGGTCAAGCGTGCCACCATGCCCAATTTTTTTCTCGTGTAATAATTTCCGTAACTTAAAAACGGCATCGTGACTGGTCATGCCAGCCTCTTTCTTCAAATTGATAATTCCATTAACCATAACTTCTATTATACCGTTTTTTACATAGAAAAGACAAGTCCGCGACTCAGCAGGACAGCTGTCGATCTTGCCTTTTGGGTGTTATAAACTAAATGTTACGACTAGCATCACCATCTAGGTCACGAAAGACTTGAATGTCTTGGACATATTCTAGCACCCCTTGAAAATCGCCTTTTCGATCACGGACAGCAGCATAGGTCACATAGATAAATTTTCCTGAACGCTCAGACTTGTACCACATAGTCACCTTGTTACGCTCACCTGAGCGCAAGAGACTGAAAATCTTTTTGACCTTTTCCAGCACACGAGGTGGGTGACACAGTTCCACATGACGACCAATTTGGCTTGGCGTGCGCTTGAAAATCATGTTTTCAGGCTCAGTGTTGTCATTGTAATACTGGAAAATATCGTCCTTATTGACAAAAGTAATCTCCATCGGCAAATGATTGAGAATCAAATCGGCTTGTTCAACAGACAAATAACCATTGCCAAAGGCTTGTGTCGTGGTGCGGTCCACAGCTGCCTTGTCCTTTTTAGGAGTGAATTGAATGGTCAATTGTCCCTCAGGCGTATCAATCACACGCGTCACTTGTTCAGTGTCTGAAAGGTCCTCTGCCACAAGAGATTCTTTGTTGTCAGTTTCTTCTTGAAGATCTTTTGGTGTGTCAAAGGCTTCACGGTATGGTTGCCACACTGCAGTTGGCTTGATGATGGCATAGCCATAAGCATCACTTTCCTTAGCAATGGCCAGCCAGTCATCCTGCGTCAAGGTTTCCAACAAAATCATCAGTAAAATCGCCTCTTCTTTGAAAATCATTTCCTCAAATTCTTTGGCGAAGGCTTCAAAAGCTGCAGAAACTTGGTCAATGCTGATGTTTGGTAATTGGTCGAGTTTGGCTTGGGTGGTTTTGAACAAATCACGAATGTCATCGTCAACACCCCACATGACTTTTGGTGGGGCGTCATGCCCATAGCGCTCCATAACTGGAAAGAAGAGTTTTTCCTTGCGAGTATAATGGCGATCAAATTGCCCAAGAAGGCTCATCTGATGGCGCAAACCGTTCAACAAATCCAAACGGTAAGGCTCATTTTCAGGCTTTTCATAGTTTTCAATGATGCGGCGAATGCGCAACATGGCAGCTCGCAAGGCGAGGTTTTCCTGCTTAAAGAGATAAACAGGGTGGCCTTCTTGCTCAGCGTCAGGCGCCTCCACATCTGAAATAGCTCCCTTAAAGAGATTGGCATGGACATTGCAAAGCCCCATGACATCCTCAAAAGTAATGCCTGTATCAGACCCCATGAGCTCATGCTCCATCATGGAAATTTCAAGGGCCGAAACGCCTGTAAAATGCTGGTTGAAGTCCTCTTGCACCGAAGTCGCATCCGCACCGTCATGCAAACGCAAGAGAATGTCTTTTAACACGTCGATTCGCTTGTCAGTCATGGTCACCTCCGATTACATCATAGCCGTGAAATATGAGCGTTCGCTCAATATCTTCTAGGGAAATGCCTGTTAGTTTTGCTCCTGCTTTCAAGGATGTAACCTTGCCTACCGTGTGCAGCATGGCTGGATTGGCCAAGGGTTTGAGCCCCAAACCCACCAAAATCTCCTTGACTTCAGGGTGTTCTTGTATGATTTCGGCGACAGGTTTCGCCAAATCAATGGTATTTGTCATAAAAAATCCTCTCCTTTATAACATCCTATTATAGCACAAGATAGGCCAAAGGAAACCCCAAATCCCGAAAGCCAAAAAATACTAGGTCAAAAACCTAGTATTTATTTGTTACCATTTTGCTAAAAAGTCAGCCAATTCGTTTTGGGCATCAGAGTTTGTCCCTACTAATTGCGTGAGCATGCTTTCTAATTTTGCTGTGGTTTCAGCGATTTGTTTGTCGGTATCTGCCAATTGGTCTGCCAAATCAGGTAGTGGGATCACAGGCTCTTCTTCAAAGGTATCCACGTAACGTGGGATGTTTAGGTTATAGTCATTTTCAACAATTTCATCAAAGTTTGCCAAATGCGCAAATTTATCGATGTCTTGGCGGTCTTGATAGGCAGCCAAGATTTTGGCGATGTGCTCGTCAGTCATGACGTTTTGGTTTTTACCCTTGTCAAATTCTTTTGAAGCGTCGATGAAGAAGACATCTTTTGTGGTGCGGTTTTTCTTGAGAATGATAACTGTCGTTGGAATAGACGTGTTGTAGAAGATATTGGCTGGTAGTCCGATGATGGTATCAATAGCTCCTTCTTCGAGGAGGTGTTTGCGGATTTTTTGCTCAGCATTTCCTCTAAAGAGCACCCCGTGTGGCAAGACGATGGCCATGATACCTGTGTGTTTTAGGTGGTAAAAACCGTGTAGGAGGAAGGCAAAGTCTGCTTTTGATTTTGGTGCTAGAACTCCGTAGCTTGAAAAGCGGGGATCTTGGAGGAAACCAGCGTCCCCGGACCATTTTTGAGAATAAGGTGGGTTCATCAAGACACCATCAAAGTCTGTCGGCTCATCGCTTGGTCAATCTTTATCCAAGGTGTCACCGATGTGGAGTTTTTGGTTTTCAATTGGAACACCGTGCAGCATCATATTCATGCGAGCGAGGTTGAAGGTTGAGGCGTTAATCTCTTGCCCAAAGTAACGAACGGTTGAGGCTTCCTTACTGTAACGTTTAGCATTTAGTAAGAGTGAGTCTGATCCCATAGTTGGGTCTATTTAGACGTTGTCGGTGATACAATGTCATTTTTCCCGTGTACTATGTCATTTATCTCTATACTTTGTCATTTTTCTTTTTGGACAATCAAAAAAGGCAACAAACCAATTATGATTTGCTACCTTCTCCGTTTAAAAACTTATCTTAGCCCCAAAATGGAATCCAATTTTTAACTTCTTTTGCCAATGCATACGCCTTAGCAAGACCTGAGTTTTCAACTAAATATTTTTCCCCTTCCAGAGAAACACTCCCCCAGATATGAACAGTGTTATCCGACCAAACCATGGATTCTAGTAAGCCAATGCGCGAAAGAAATTTAGTTTGTTCTAAAATATCTTCTTCTGGAACTTTCCCTTTAAGCTCAATAAAAGGATTCTTTTTTTCATCACGCA
This sequence comes from Streptococcus alactolyticus, assembly GCF_042649785.1. Taxonomy (NCBI): domain Bacteria; kingdom Bacillati; phylum Bacillota; class Bacilli; order Lactobacillales; family Streptococcaceae; genus Streptococcus; species Streptococcus alactolyticus. Next base: position 4,996 of record NZ_JBHRZX010000013.1, read on the forward strand.
ATTTAAGAATTGCATATCTTAGTTTGTTCTTATCCAACCTAACACCACCTCTATGCTCTATTTCTTATTTCTTAGCGAATCATTAATACTTATTCCGTTATCATCTTTCCAGTAGTCCCAACCATTCCGGCTACCCCCTAATAGCAGAGCTGCTGCATTCGAAACAGATGAGGCAGTGTAATCTTGAACAAATTGTAGTCCCCCAATTGTTTCTTCAATGATTCCATTATCCAACAGCTCTTGGCGAGTTTCACCTAGCGAATCAGATGCAATATCTTTAATCTTAGAATAAATTTCTGAACCTGAATGTATAATCACGGTCTCGTCTTCGTTCAAATACCCAGTTGCCTTTATTCCTTGCGCCTCTAAGAAAATTTCCCTATTCCCATCGTGTTCATAGTCGCCCGACGATCTCAAATAGGGATACATAGTAATCAGTTCATTGATTAGAGCTTCACTTCTGGCAGAAATATCCGATGATGTCCACTCAGTCAATTCGTACAAATCTTTATTCATACGAATATGAAGGGTATCTTCAAAGATTTTCTTTTTGGTCTCAAAGTCTTTATTTCCCGCGGCCGAATTATCAGGCTTTGTAACGAGTGTTAAATTACCAATGGTATTTACTAATCCTGTGTATTCTTCCCCCGATGTACCAGCCTTCTCTTCCCAATATGAAGTACTAGTCTGTGGCATGATGTGTTCAATGGACAAGTTACTCATATCAAGTGTTGCTGAATTTTCTCGATTCTCTATTTTTTCAAGTAACCAACGGGCCAATCTCATCGCATAAGCATTGGTATTCAATAGATTAGATTTCAATGCCTTGTCAGATGGAAGTGCCATATTATTTGATTGATTTCTAGTAACAAGAACATAAATTACAATATCAACGATATTTTCATATCCATTAGCTTTAGCGTACTTCCTAACATTTTTCAAATATGAAGGAAATGCTTTTGACACTCTGCTTGTATCATCCCCATTAAAATATCTCCTAATCTGATAATCATTCACTACCTTAATCGCATCAATATATTGGTCTTCAGTGATAAATTGGTCATGATAGTACCATTCAGATAATCCCAAAACAAAAGGTGCTGGCATCATACTTTCCATACTTTGGAAATCGCTCAATACTTCTGAGTATTTTCCTTCAGGTTTGTTATAGTAAAGTCTCGCAAAATAACCAGCATATCGCACTAATTTTTGGAGCAATTCGGCATCACTTGATACCTCGCGCTCTTTATGCCAATAGTCTTTGAATGCTTGATAAAGAATATGCTTTGCTGAATACTCCCCAGTTATTGCAGCAAGGTAGTATCTGAAAAAGTCTTCCATTCCTTTAGAATTATCAAAGACTTCTTCCAACCTACGCCAATATTTAGTATAAAGCGTAGTCTGCTCTTCATTAGATTTATCCATCATGATGAAGTTTCGAATCAAATCCGAGGCAGTCAATCTTTCACCGGTAGAATTGATACTTTCAAAAATTTGCTGTGCATTATCACGGTCATCTAATTTAATATAAACAATAGAAAATCGTTTCAGTGCATATAGTACTCTATCAAACGTATATTCTTCGACCAGATCCTTTAACTCTGTTCGCAAGTACAGAAAATTCTGAACGATATTACTGGCGCTGTCTTTATTTATCTCATCATATCTGCCCTCTGCAATAATCAGATAATCGTTCCCATCTGCCACAGAAGGATATAGCCGTTGTCGGTATCTACTTCCAACTTGCTCAGCATAATTTTGAAGATATGTTTCATCGATTTCCCTTGCACGGTACTCGTTTTCAGAGATTGATTTCATCGCATGAGCAATCAAAAACATAGTCACTAACCGCTGTTGTCCATCAACAATGGATCGCTCAGTTTTATAATCCACAACATTTTCAAGGTAAACAATTGTACCTAAAAAATGCTGTTTTTGATTCGTCTCATCTTCAATAAGCCCAACCAAATCCTTCATCAGTTGAACCAGCTGCTTTTTTACCGTCCAGGTATATTTTCTTTGATATACCGGGATAACAAATTGTTTTCCCATTGCTTCAGGAATAAACTCATCTAATAGTTTTCGTGGATTTGATTCCATTTCTTCTACTCCTTAACCCTTCTCTAGTACCTTATCCGATATATTATATCACATAAACGCTTTCTTGAATAACACAAAAACAGCACTCCCGCCTTCAAACAAAAGTGCCTCAACCAAATTTAACTTATCCTTCCACCTTAGTACCATCCTTGAACCGCACCACCACTTTCTCCCTTCCAACCTCAATTCTTTCAACCAAGGAAAGGAATAAGTCATCATCAAACTCCTTGACTACACCAACCTTCTCTAGGTCTTTCAAGAACATCTCGATTTGTTGCCCTCGTGCCTGGCGTTCAGCGATTTGCGCCTTGATTTCCTCTAGCCGTTCGTTAGCTTTGTCGAACCTTTCAACCAAGCCGTTATATCGTTTTTCATATTCCGCTTGGTCCAGTGCGACTCGGGCATTCTCTTTGATGCAGTCCTCAATTAAGCCGGCTACTTCATTCAACTCATCTTCAAGTTGCCTTTGCTCGCTTTCAAGCTCAACTGTTCCGAACAGCATCTCCTTCATTTCTTCATAGTTGCTGATGACCTCATCTTTAATATCAACCAACTGATTAGTTGCCTTGATGAAGATTTCCTTGATTTCGTTCTCAGTCAGATGTGGCGTTTGACACTTTTCATCATTTCCATATTTGTGGTTACAACGCCAAACGGTTCTGCGATATTTGGTATTGCTATGCCAAACCTTAGATCCGTAAAAGTTGCCACAGTCTCCGCAGATAAGTTTGCTTGAGAAGATACTGGTTGAACGCCTACGGTTATTTCCCTTGGTGCGTAAAGCCATCTGTTTTTGCACCATGTCAAATATCTCAGGTTGGATAATGGCCTCGTGGTTGCCCTTGACGTAATACTGCGGAATTTCACCTTCGTTTGCTTTCTTTTCTTTAGTCAGGAAATCAACGGTGTAGGACTTTTGCAGTAAGGCATCACCCTTGTATTTCTCGTTGGTAAGAATGGATTTAATCGTGGATGGATTCCACTTCTGCTTGCCTACGGGTGTCAAGGTTTCTGCCTCCTCCGTCAAAATCCTCGCTATCGTATGAGGAGCTTTACCTTGAAGGAACATCCCGTAAATACGTTTGACGAGTTTGGCTTGCTCAGGGTTGACTACCAAGTTTCGATCCTCATTTCTCTAACAATTCGTATTGCCTCATAAAATAGCGAGGACTTACTGCCATCAAGTCCCGCACGCTTTCCTGCAATAGATAAGTCAGTACACGGGCTACCAAAGGTGATAATGTCCACAGGTTTGATTTCAGCTCCATTGATTTTAGAGATGTCCCCTAAGTGTTTTACCCCCGGCAATCGTTTCGTGGTAACTCGTATCGGAAAAATTTCAATTTCACTCGCCCACCTTGATTCGATACCTGAAAGTAATCCTCCAAGTGGAAAACCTCCCGAACCATCAAAAAGACTGCCTAAAGTTAAATTACTCATGGGCAGCCACCTCACCAAACAAACCTAGCATGGCATTGGTTCTCGCAAATTTTCCGTGCAACAAAATAGCCGCCTCATCATATGCGAGAGCGGCTTCTTCAGCAGTATCGTATACGCCAAGATTAATCTGGCGGTAATTTTGATTGATGTAACTTCGAAATCTGCCAGAGTGCGTTTTGTTTACGCCCTTGAATCCTATCGTATTGTTACTCCGGACTTTTTGATTATATGCATTTTGAGCATTGGTACAAATTCGAAGGTTACACTTCCGATTATCTAATGGACTGCCATTGATGTGATCCACGTACTGACCTTTTCTTGCCTTTGCAATAAAACGATGCAGACTGTTACCATACGGGGTCTTAGAATTAGTCATCACGTAATCTTGAGGTGCAACATGCCAATAATAGCTAGATACACGTTCATAGTCACCCACGTCAAAAATGAACTGACGTCCACAAGAATCCGTTGCGACAACAATGTCATCTTTCAGCTCATAATTTAAGCAACTCCCACACGAACTCGTATGTCCATTGCGTAGTCGATACCCGGCAACTACGGTTTCTTTACCACAAGTACATTCACAACGCCATAAGGCACTGCCGTCAATTCCACGCCCCACTACCTCAATTGCAGTAAGCCGTCCGAACTGTTGATTTGTAATATCAATCATCCCCATCATCACTCACCTCGTTCACTATTTCCGAGTATTTATAAACTTTGCCCTCACGTTCCACCGTAATATTTTCAGCACCGTAGTCTTTTGCATACCTGCGAATGGAGGCACTGGCAAACTTCTCATCTAGCTCCATGGCATAACAAATACGACCCAGCTGCTCGCAAGCAATCCCGGTCGAGAAGCTACCTGAAAAAGGTTCATATACAATCGCATTTGCTTGAGTAGAGTTTTTGATGTCTTGATAAGTCCCTAGCATGTGTGGGGCGTATTCTTGTATCAGGACCAAACGAGGATCGCTTTTGCTAAACATAGAGCCCTCCTTCTTGCATGAAACCAAAAAACCTGCCATTTCTGACAAGTTCTTTATTTACTAATTGGCTGGGATTTTGAGCCATTTTTCATATTCTCCTTGAACCTAGTGTAATGATTTTATTTTATCATATTTTCAACCATTTTCAAATCACATCACTAGTCCTCTTCAACGGGCTTTTGCTCTTTTAGAGACTCAAATTTAGCACGCATGGTAGGATTCTTGCGGGTTAATTTTTTGACGGAAACATCATCTAGTTTGTTATTGGCAAGGCGGAGCTGATTTTCACTGGTCGTCAAGAAGCGTTTGACCTCCTCCATACGGCGAATAGACTTGTCGATTTCGTCAATAGCCTTTTGGAAATTGGTGCTGGCGGAATTGTAATTTTTGGCAAAGGCTTGCTTGAAAGTTTCAAGGTCATCTTCAAAATGCGTGATGTCGATGTGTTGCTCACGAACCAAGGCCAACTCTTGCTTGTACTTGAGCGAATTAAGCGCCGCATTACGCAAAATCCCAATCAACTGAATAAAGAATTGCGGACGAACGACATACATTTTTTCGTACTCGTGGCTGACATCCACAATCCCCGTGTTGAAATAATCATTGTCCACTTCCAGCATGCTGACCAAAACGGCATACTCGCATTTTTTCTCTCTGCGGTCCTTGTCCAATTCCTTGTAGAAATCCTTGTTCTTGTGCTTGGTCTTGGTTTCATCCGCTTCGTTTTTCATCTCGAACATGATAGATAGTATTTCAATACCATTCTCGTCTGTTTCGCGGTAAATGAAATCCCCTTTGGAACGGCTGTCTGATGATACCTCATTGTCCTTGCCAAAGGTAGCATTTGGAAAGGCAATAGCGCGCACCTTGTTGAATTCTGTTTCGGCATAGACTTCCAAGCTTTCTCCGATAGCCTTGGTGGATTGTTGCGCTTTGAAATTCTTGTAAGATTCGACCTGCTCATTGGCTGCCTTGAGTTGGGCTTCGTAGTCACTTTTGACTGAGGCAAGCGACAACTCCGCTTCTTTTTCTTGTAAGGCTAATTGGGACTGGGCTTCGTCACGTTCTTTTTCGACAGACGCCACCGCCTCCACCAAACTGGTCTTGTTTTCCAAAGCCAAACGTTCCAACTGGTTTTTCAAGTCCAGCACTTCTTTGTCTTTTTCATTTAGGGCTTGGGTTAATTCCAAATCCTTGACCGAAGTAACATTTTCTAATTGTGCCTTCAGATCTGCAACTTCCTTGTCTTTCTCGCTCAAAGATTGTTTCAACTCGAGGTCTTTGACTGAGGCGACATTGTCCAATTGGGCTTTTAAGGCTGCGATTTCTTGCTCTTTTTCACTGAGTTGGCGTTGGTTTTCCAAGGCTAGGGCTTGCTTGGCTTGCTCCAACTGCGTATTGAGTTCTGCGATTTCCTTATCCTTAGCGCTCACCTGCGTCTGCAAATCATTTTTGGATTTTTCCTCCAACAAGGCTTTTTCTTTTTCCAGACGGTCATGGATTTCCTTGTCAAATTCCTGACTGCGAACCTGCGCCAACAGTTGGCTGTACTCTGTTTCATTGATGGTAAAAACCGTGCCACAATGTGGGCATTTGATACTGTTCATCTCTATTTCTCCCCACTCATTTCTTAAAATAAATTCTTTTCAACATCGTCACGCACCCGTTGCCACTCTTGCTGGGCTCTGACAATTTTTCGCTTGTAATCATTCAACCCCTGCTCATAACGTTGCACCAAATAGGTTTGTTTGACAAGCGGAATTTTTGGTATTTCAATACTAATCAGTTTTTGCGTGCTGACATTCATCACGGCCTTACTTGTATTGGCTTCATCTAGCAAGGCTTGCCCTAGCGGTGATTCCAAAAATAATTTGATATAGCCACCCAAGACGCCGCCAGTGGGACGCAAGACAGTGATATTGGCTGACGCGATGACAGGCTGGTTTTGCTCGCTAAAAACAGCAATCTTTTTAACCGTCCCTTTTGAGGCAATCAAGACGTCGCCATCTTGTAAAAGGTAACGCAAAACCGCACGTTTATCCATCTCAATGCGTTTCAAAGCCGCGTAATCAATGCCCATGCTGGTCATATCACTGAGATTGATAACGGCGACATTTCCCTCATCACCGAGTCTAGACACGGCCTTGCCCTTGAAATGCTCGGTCACATCCTTGATAGCCACCTTGGCTGTCGAACTAGTCATATAGTCTGCAATCGTTTCAGTCATATTATTCTCCTTCTTCTTAGTATTGTAATACCAAAACTGATTTTTGGCAAGTTAAAAGTGGAATAGGCACATCCTATTCCACTCTATGTAAGTATTTGGCGAAATCCATTTTGTAATCACAGGTTAGGGCATTGAAGGCTTGGTCATGGCTAATCACCAAGACAGTCTTGCCAGCCTTTTTGAGTGCTTTAAACAGTTTTGACACCTCAACCATGTGGGCGTAGTCTAGGCCACTGGTCGGCTCATCACACAGCAATAATTTAGGATTTTTAGCAACCGCACGCGCGATGGACACCCGTTGCTGCTCGCCTCCTGATAACTGAGCAGGAAAATTATTGAGCCACTTTTCCAAACCCACGTCAATCAAGGCCTGCTCAGCGTCTTGGGCATCTGCGACAATTTCAGAAGCCAATTCCACATTTTCCTTGGCAGTGAGATTTGGCACTAGGTTGTAAAATTGAAAAACAAAGCCCACATCATTGCGACGGTAGGTTGTCAATTCTTTTGGACTGTACTTAGCGATATCAGTCCCATCAATCAAGACCTGACCTTCATTGCCACTATCCATACCTCCTAAAATATTCAAAATAGTGGACTTGCCCGCACCAGACGCCCCCAAAATAATGACCAATTCGCCCTTTTCAATCGTAAAATTGATGTCATTATTGGCAATGATTTCGGTATCGCCCGTTTGGTAGCGCTTGTACAAATGTTTGATTTCAATATAAGCCATCTGCCTCACCTCGTTTTATTTCTGATTGATATAATTGACCAAGTGCATCTTATACCTTTCACAGCACTTGATGTTACCTTTGACCTTTAAGTTTTTTGGGACAAGGTTTTTTTATAAAATGAAATCCCTTACAATTTTATCGTATCTGCTTTGTAACCGTTGTCAATTATTTTCATTTTACACTAAAGAAATCCCTCGTGGCACTTGATAAAAGGCAGAAAAAAAGCCCTGCAAGCTAAGCCAACATACGTCAGCTTATCTTGTTAGGCCTCTTTTTTATAATTGATTAAGGGCATCAAGTGCCGCTTGGTAATTGGGTTCAGAATTGACATTCTCCAAATACTCAGCATAAGTCAAGCGGTTATCGCTGTCTAGGACCAAAACCGCGCGCGCCAACAGGTGCCACTCTTCCATTAAAAGCCCATAAGCCTTACCAAAAGAATGGTCGTAATAATCAGACAACATGACCGCATGTTCCAAGCCCTCTACCCCGCACCAACGTGCTTGTGCAAAAGGCAAGTCCTCAGAAATGGTAATCACCACCGTGTCATCACGGTCAGACAAGGCCTTGTTAAAGGTCCGCGTTTGCACCGAACAAATACCCGTATCAATAGACGGCACCACACTAATCACTTTTTTCTTGCCTGCAAAATCCGCCAAGCCTTGATGCGTCAATTCACGCGTCATCAAAGAAAAATCTGGCACAACCTCCCCAACTTGTACTCTTTTACCGACTAATGTTACCTTTTCGCCACGAAATGTTGTCATGAGATACCTCCTTTATGCTTATTCTGAAATAGATGCTTTCAGAAATGCTTTCCATTCAAATAGGTTTTTGAGAACCCTTACTCACACTCCTATTGTAACGAATTTCGAGCGTTTTCACGAACAATTTGATTGCAAATCTAAAAACCGCAAAAAAAGACAAGTGGGGAAACACTTGCCTTACAATTTTTTAACAAATTCTGATTTTAATTTCATGGCACCAAAACCATCGATTTTGCAATCGATATTGTGATCCCCTTCAACAAGACGAATGTTTTTCACTCGTGTTCCTTGTTTAAGGTCTTTTGGCGCTCCTTTAACTTTCAGGTTTTTAACGATTGTTACGCTATCACCATCTGCCAAGCGTGTTCCGTTGCTATCTAAAACAACCAGACCATCTTCTGCTTCGGCAGTGTCTTTTGGATTCCATTCGTAAGCACACTCTGGGCAAACTAATAATAAACCATCTTCGTAAACATACTCAGAATGACATTTTGGACAATTTGGTAAAGACATCTTTTCTCCTTATCAAAAATTACAATAACCATGTGCGGTTGATGTCAACCGACTCTCTTTATTGTAGCGGAAAAATCCTGTTTTGGCAAGGTAGAGCGGTTAGGCCTTAAAGTTGTGGCTGTTTGTTGACGTTTTCAATCATGTTCACAGCATCAGCAATCAACTCAGCGTCTGTTAGTTGAGTGATTTCAGTCACCACTTCAGGCAAAGGCTTACTTGTCAATAATTCTTGCAATTGCACGCTTTGGTCATCGTTTTCATCTTGGTAATAGAAAACAAAAGCAGCTGTTTTCAGCAAATGGTCATATGGCAAATCACGTTCTTTCAATTCGCGGATAGGTCTGATGAAACGTTCATCGTAACCAAGTTTACGGATTGGTGTGCGGGCCACACGGCTCACGTCATCCACGATAAACGGATTTTCAAAACGTGAAATAATGACCTTGTGGTAATCTTCCAAAGTTGCTTCATCAAAGCCCCATTTAGCAATTAACAACTGACGAATCTCTGCCAAAACGCCTTCAACTTGTTCTTTCACACGCTCGTCTTTGAGTGCTTCCAAAATAGTTTCTGCCCCATAAAAAGCCCCTGTGTAAGCTGACGTTGCATGGCCTGAGTTAACTGAGAAGAGTTTGCGTTCGATGAAAGGTTCCAAATTCTCTTCGTAATGCACGCCTTCTAGTTTGAAATCTGGATTTTTCATGCGGCTTGTTTCCACCACCCACTCGTTAAAAGGTTCCACGACAACAAACAAGGGATCTTCGTGGCTTTGCGCTGGTACGATGCGATCCACAGCAGCATTTGGGAAACCAACGTAAGTATCTAGATAAGCAAGGCCTTCTTCTGAGAGGTATTTTTTAACTTCTTCAAGAAGGAATTGTGAACCGCCAATCATGTTTTCACAGGCTAGGACGTCGATGGCTTGCGTATTACCTGCTGTCATGCGAGCTGCGATACCTTTGGCAATCAATTCTGCAATCAAAGGCAAAATGTTTGGCCCGATCGCTGTTGTGATAATATCAGCGTTTGCAATAGCATCGACAACTGCTTGAGGGTATTTTTGATTGTTAATTCCTCTGACATGGTCCACAGTGATATGAGGCTGACCTTCTTGGGCAATCTCAATCTCATATAAATGGCGTTGGTTCAAGGCATCAATGACACGGTCATTGACATCTACAAAGGTAATCGCGACATGATTTTTAGATAAAATTTCCCCGATAAACCCACGTCCAATATTTCCTGCTCCAAAATGTACGGCTTGTTTCATGATTCTTATTTCCCTTCTATTCTACATTATTCAATAAACGAATGATTTCATCTTTTGATTGGGTATCTGCCAATTTCACAACATTATCGACATCCGCACAGAAAATTGAAATTTTCTGAATGATTTCCAAATGCTCATTGCCGATACCTGCAATGCCAAACAAAACAGTGGCGATTTGCGGATTTTCATCACTGCCAAAATTCACACCATCTGGCACTTGCACCACGGTAATGCCTGATTTCAGCACTTTTTCCTTAGCTTCGTCAGTGCCGTGAGGAATAGCAATGAAATTTCCCATATAAACTGAGAGTTCTTTGTTACGCTGAATCATGGCCTCAACGTAATCGTTTTCAACGTAACCACCGTCTGCTAGCAAATTGCCGCAAAAACGAATGGCTTCTTCTTTCGTTTGAAAAGACTGATCTAATTGAATTAAATCTTTTTGAAAGTCCATTTCTAATCCTCCAATTTTTTGATTTTTTCTGTGAAAATTTGTTTCAAGAGTTGGTAAATAATGTCTTTGTTACCTGTCTTATAGATTTCGGTGTAGAGGTGGTTTTCAATGATAGACTGGCTAATGGCGGTCATGAGGTGGCGTACCTCTTCGCATTCGTCCAACCTCGTCAGCATGACCAAAATCCGTGAAATGCTTTCTTCTTGATGGTTCATCGACAAGGCCGTGACGGGTGTTGCCAAGTCAAAGACCACAAAACACGTTTGTTCTACCTTACTTGAATGCGTGTGCAACAAAGCAAGGTGCGTGTCTGGAATGGCCATAGGGCTTATTTGAAAACGTTTCAAGAGTTTTTCTGACAAATAATCACTGTCCGTGATGCCTTCGATGTGGGCAACCAACTGAGGCACCGTTTCATCAAAAGAAGGCGCATTGTTGATAGACACATGTTTGAAGTGTTGGAGCAAGGTTTCGCTTGCCTGCAAATACTGTTGAAAATCATAGACAGGCTTTTCAATCAGCTCAACCTCCTCACGAACCTTCACTTCGCGGTGGGCCTGCACGTCTTGCAGAAATTCTTGCAGCGCTAGCAATTCCTTGGTGTCTGGATAGACCGACACCAGCTTAATGTCTTGGTCTTGTAAAACACTGGTTGACAACAAACAGTCATAAGAACGTTTGTCATCCACCGTGTATTGTGACAAGGTTTTCACCGCGATTGTCCCAACAAATGGGGCAATGGTCTTAATCCGTGTGACCAGCAACTCCGTTGCCAGCGGGCGTTCATCAGTCAACAACAGCAGATGAACAGGGTAAATGTCAGGACTACGCCGCAAACTTGAGGCAAAATGCAAGGTAATCAACTCATACTCACGGTCATTTTGAAAATAAGCTGGAAAGATTTCTTTGACCAACAAACTCACCACGCGATACAGGTAATCATTGCTTTTGATAACATGATGAGCAATAGTATTGGTCGCCGAATCCTCAAAAATCACTGGAATGGCTAAGTTTAAGCGAATATGATTGAACAAAAACTTAAAGAGTAGCTGGTCCTTGGCAAAATTGATTTTAGTGTAGCGCCCCACCTTATCAATCAGATTAGATACGTTATAGAAAAACTCACTATCGAAATTTTCATTAAACAAGGGGGTATTTTGACGCTTGATGACCAATTCATCCATCAAGGAAGCATAGTATAAAATCTCTTTTAAGCTGTAAAATTCTTGACTTAAGTGCGACAAGTGAGCAAAGACCTTCTGTGAAAATTCCAATGATACTTTGCTAACAGGAGTGGGATTCACTTCAAAAGTATCCCAATTAGACAAGGATAATAAAATAATGAAAAATTGATTTAATTTAGCATCAAATTCTGGTAATTCCTCTTGGTATTTCTGGAAAGCTTGCGTAGCTTGTTGCAGACGCTCAGCAGAAATGCAATCAAAGATACCACAGTCTTGCTGCCAAAATTGAGGTAAAGGAATATTCTGCGTTAGCAAAATGGCTAACAGACGGCGTTTCATTTGGCTATGACCAACGGCTAAACCATAGCCTTTACGCCTTTTTAAGACCAAGTTAAAATCTTTCAAACGTTTTTCAATATCAGCAATATCTTGAATGACAGTAACGTTGCTGACACCAAACTGGTCTTGTAAGCTTTCATTGGTGATATTCTCACGGCTGATAAGCAAGTTGTAGGTGATGAGATTGAGGCGTTCATTGCGCGTGTAAGTCGCTTGTGCGCTCAATTCAGAAATGTTTTCAAAATCACCTGATAAATAATATTTATTGTTTTCTTTGATAATAGCAATGCCCAACGTGGCTAGGCTATTGGTCAAATCCGACAAGGTTCGATAAACCGTTCGTTTAGACACGCCTAGCATTTCAGACATATTATCCATTGAAAGCTTTCCAAACTTTAAGAAAGCTTTCAATAGTTGTTCTTCTCGTTTTGTTAATAGCATCCTAGGACTACTTTCCGTTTTAATGAGAGATACGAGCAATCATTTTGTCGTACTCAGGTGTTGTGACTAAACTATCAACAACCAAGAGTTGCGCATCACGAGCGTATTTTTGCACATCTGTTTGATTTGCAATATTAGAAACAATGAGAATATTATTCGCGTTAAAGGCTGGTAGGTCTTCATTGGCCACTTTTGAAACAGGGATAGCAATGCCCTTGTTCTTGAAGATAGCTTTCAAGGTTGCTTCACCCATAGTGACAGACCCTCTTGCTTTTCCGTAAGCAAAGACTACTTCATCAATTTGATTCAAGTCAATCTGTACGGGAGCTTTTTCACTCACTTGTTGATTAACAGGGACTGTTTCTTCAGCTGGTGCTTCGCTTGCTCCACTCAAACGAGTCACAATCTCATCGTATTTTGGTGTTGCAAGGAAATTGTCAACGCTGACGTGAATCGCGCTTGGTGTTTTCTGAGCCGCACGTTCTGCCAATTCTTCTTGGGTTACAATCAAAGTATTTGGCGTATCAGTTAGGTTTGAAATCGCTTTATTTGTTACAGGAATATCCAAACCAGCTTTTTTCACTTTTTCTCTCAAGATTGAAGCACCCATAGCTGAACTTCCCATACCTGCATCACAGGCAAAGATGATTTGTTGCACAGCGTCAGTGCTAATCATGAGTTCTTCTTGTGATGGTGCAACTTCTTGACCTTTTGAAGCTGCTTTAGCTGCTTGGCTAGCTGCCTGAGCTGACTCAAGCGAATCGCTTTCTGATCTGTCTGCTTTCAAAATCACAGATGCCACTAGGAAAGATGCCACAGCTGCCGCTGCCACACCAGCAATAACAGGTAAGTAACCGCCTCTTGGTGTCATGGCTAAGATAGCGATAATAGAACCAGGTGAAGCTGCTGCTGATAGACCAGCTCCTAGAAGTTGGAAAGTAAAGGTTCCCACAACACCCCCAGCAATGGCCGCTAGGAATAAAAGCGGTTTCATCATAACGTATGGGAAATAGATTTCATGAATCCCACCCAAGAATTCAATAATAACTGCTCCTGGTGCTGATGATTTAGCTGAGCCTTTACCAAAGAATGAGTAAGCAAGCAAGATACCAAGACCAGGACCAGGGTTAGATTCTAGCAAGAAGAGAATTGATTTCCCTGCTTCTGCGACTTGTTCTGTTCCAAGCGGTGTAAAGATACCGTGGTTAAGCGCGTTATTTAAGAAGAGAACCTTGGCTGGCTCAATCAAGATATTTGCCAGTGGTAACATTTTCGCGTTGATAATAGCTTGAACCCCGACACCGATAGCAGCTGTCAAACTAGAAACAACTGGACCAACTGCTAGAAAAGCAAGAATAATCAAAATAAATCCGATAATCCCAGCTGAGAAGTTATTTAATAACATTTCAAATCCAGGACGAATTTTTTCTTGGAATTTCTCGTCAAATTTCTTGATACACCATGCTCCCAAAGGTCCCATAATCATGGCACCGATAAACATGGTTACTGATGACCCAACAATAGCACCGAAGGTTGCCATAGCACCTACAACTGCACCACGTTGTCCATAAACATTAAACCCTGCCGTATAACCAATTAACAAAGGCAAGAGATAGGTCAAGATTGGTGATACCATTACACTTAGCGTGGGATTTGGGAACCAGCCTGTTTCGATGAATAGCGTTGCCAATATCCCCCATGCGATAAAAGCGCCAATATTAGGCATAACCATGTTGGATAAGGTTGTCCCTAATTTTTGGACTCTTACTTTTAATGCACTTTTGTTTTCCATTAGCCGTTTCCTCCTTTTTTCTTAACTATATTATAATATGTTTTGTTAGCGTTTTAAACTAAAGTTTTGGCAAAATTTTTGTGACAAAAAAAGCCTGGACGACAAATCCAGACTTTTTAGGGTTCTATTATTTAAAAACTATTATTCAACCGTTACCGCTTTAGCCAAGTTACGTGGTTTATCAACGTCAAGACCACGTTGTAATGACGCAAAGTAGGCAATCAATTGAGTTGGGATAACCATTGAAATGCTCGTCAAGTAAGGGTGGACGCGGTTAACCACTATATCATCTCCTGGTTTTGACAACCCTTCTTCAACGATAGTCAAGACATTAGCACCGCGGGCAGACACTTCTTGGATATTACCACGCGTATGGCTTGCTACTGCTTCACTTGATGAAATCAAACCAAGAACAGGTGTGCCATCTTCAATCAGAGAAATGGTACCGTGTTTCAATTCACCAGCCGCAAATCCTTCACATTGAATGTATGAGATTTCTTTCAATTTCAAGCTAGCTTCCATAGCAACGTAGTAATCATTGCCACGGCCAATGTAAAAGGCGTTGCGAGTATCTTTTAACAAAGCTTCTACTTTTTCTGAAATGCTGTCTTTTTCTGAAAGAGTTGCCTCGATTGATTGTGCCACGATAGACAATTCATGTACCAAGTCAAATTCAAGGGCTTCTTTCTTACCATTTGCTTCTCCGACTGCTTTAGCAAGGAAGGCAAGTGCCGCAATTTGTGCAGTGTATGCTTTTGTAGAAGCAACTGCAATTTCAGGACCAGCATGCAACAACATGGTATAAGTGGCTTCACGTGACAAGGTTGAACCAGGAACGTTTGTCACGGTCAAACTTGGGATACCCATTTGGTTTGCTTTCACTAAAACCTGACGGCTATCTGCTGTTTCACCAGATTGGCTAAGTAGGATAAACATTGGTTTTTTGCTCAACAATGGCATATTATAGCCCCATTCTGACGCAATTCCCAATTCAACTGGTGTATCCGTCAATTTTTCAAGCATAGCTTTTGAAGCAAAACCAGCGTTGTAAGATGTTCCTGCTGCCAAGATATAAATACGGTCACATTCTTGCACGGTTTTAACAATCTCAGGGCCAACCAACATATTGCCTTCGCTGTCGGCATAGGTATTGATTAATTTACGCATAACAGTTGGTTGTTCATCGATTTCTTTAAGCATGTAGTAAGGGTAAGTTCCTTTACCAATGTCAGACAAGTCCAACTCAGCTGTGTAAGATTCGCGTTCGATAAGGTTGCCGTCATAATCTGTTACAGTTACAGAATCTTTTGTCAAAACAACCAATTCTTTATCGTGAATTTCCATGAATTCACTAGTTTCACGAATCATTGCCATCGCATCTGAGCAGACCATGTTGTAACCATCACCCAAACCAATCAAAAGTGGTGATTTGTTTTTAGCAACGTAGATAGTATCTGGATCTTCAGCATCAATCAAAGCAAAAGCGTATGACCCTTCGATGATGTGCAATGCTTTTTTAAAGGCTTCTAAAACAGACAAACCATCTGTAACAAATTGTCCAATCAAATGAACAGCAATTTCTGTATCGGTTTCACCTTTCAAATGATGTCCGGAAAGGTATTCTTCTTTGATTTGCAAGTAATTTTCAATCACACCATTGTGAACCAAAACAAAACGCCCTGTTTCTGATGTGTGAGGGTGAGCATTTTCTTCAGTCGCATGACCGTGTGTTGCCCAGCGCGTATGACCGATACCAGTGTAGCCAGCCACATCCATCCCGATTTTAGCACGAAGGTCTGCAATACGACCAACTGATTTGATTAAGCGTCCTTGATTTACACCGTTTGTCACAAAAATCCCAGCAGAATCGTAACCACGATATTCCAACTTTTCAAGACCTTGCATCAAAATATCTGTTGCATTTTTGTTTCCAACAACACCAACAATACCACACATAACATGTCACCTATTAGCAAGACACCCTTGCTATTTCTTTCTTATTTTTTAATTGGTATAATCCTATAGTCATCAATAAAAACTAACAAAATCAGTATATAACTTTATATTATTAATGTCAACAATAAAATTGGTATAGTTTATTTAGACCAATAGCAAACGCTTTATTTTTCCTATGATTATTCCTTTTGAAAATACAAAAAAACAGAGTAGCTAAACTACTCTGTTGTCAGAAAACCAAATTGACTTAGCGGCCATAATTTGAAGGTCACAACTCCTCGAATTTGTTTTGCCTTAATCAAGCCAAATTTACGGCTGTCATTAGTGTTTTGACGGTCATCGTTTAGCACCAAATAACTACCCTTTGGAATTTTAGTTTCTTTGTTATCTGTCAATGTTTCAATCGAAAAATCTGACGTAAAAGGCATTTGGCTATCAGATGAGGCCGTGTATTTTGATTTCATCTGGCTGATATAAGGTTCTTCCTTGGCGACATTATCGATATACAAAATATCATCCATCACCGTCGCAGTCTGACCAGGTGTCGCAATCACACGGCTGATGTAGAAAGTGCCATCTTCTTCATATACCACAAAATCCTTGTACTGCGGCTGCCTATTGCGATTAACCACTACGACATCCCCATTTGACAAATAGGAATTGACCGCATCGTCATGAACTCTAAATGTTGAAAAAACAAAAATCCTTAATAAAACAAGGACAAAAATAGCAATGAGCGCTATAATAATATTTCGAATAAAATCACGCTTTACCATACCTACTCCTATTCTTCTAATTATTATACCATGTTTAAAGGTATAAAAAAAGTAGGCATGAGACTAAAAAAGTATGTTTTTATATCGTAATCATCTAACAAAATGTCACTTACGCCTCGGATACTCCAAAATAATCAGCTAACTTTTCCCATACTTGCTTGTTTCGTGGTTCGCTTTCCCCTTTTTCATAATACATTAATTGACTGGTTGAGACTGAAATATCATATTTCTCTTTCAATATTTCACTAAGCTTACTTAGGGATATCCCTTTTTCTTGTCTAAGTTCTTTTAAACGTACACCCATTTTAAAAAAATCCCCTTCTTAAATTGCATCATCTGGTAAACCGTGCATGCGATTGTACGCGATGCGATCCTCTTCCCATGGAAAATGTTTCGAATACGTGCGTGTTGGCACTTCTTCTGTGTGTGCTCGTTTACCTCGCTTGCCGATAAATGGCAATGTAATTACTTCAACGAACGCTAAAACTGCGACTGCGATAATTAAATATGTCATGTTATATTCCTACTCTCTCTTCTAGTTTGATGTTTTTCAGCATTTCAGCTAACGTTTCTTTTTTTGATAAATATCTGTTACGTGATTTCCACTTTACGAACAGTGCAAAACCTTCGTAATTGATGAAAACAATTTTATGTGTTGGATTGTCAATGTACCTGTTGAAATCTGGATGTTCACGCATTTCAGCTGCCCATTGCTTAGCGACGGATTTGCTAAGACCTTCCCAACGTTGCATTAAGTGGTCATAATCGCCCCATTCCGCTTTTTCGTCATTACCAACAGCTCTGTAAGTTATTTCAACTTTTGGCATAGCGTGTTCCTCTTAAATGTGATATAATTTAGATAAGTTAATTTTGTTAGCGACTGATTGCCGTCAGTTGCTTTTTTTGTGTCAAAAAAATGGTTTCATCTTCTACTCCTTTCTATTGTCTACTGCCCTCAACTAGCAGTTATAGCCCTAGCAAGTCTCTGTGATAATGTCATGTATTTTTTGGAGGAAATACATATTTGATAGATATTATAGGAGGCCATGAATAAATTAAACTGCGTAAAAATAATATAATAAGGATATTAACTTGCTAGAGCTATAACTACTAGCTGAGAGATAGTTTTAAATTTTAATCAATTTTGTAATCTTCAATAACTCGTAAGATAAATTGATTAGCTTTCAAGCCACGAGTTGAGCCACTTAAAATATTAGTAACTTCTTGTCGACTCATGCCATATGCAGCTGCTAAAGCTGCTTTTTTGATATTGTTTTCTTTTAAGAAGTCACAAATTTTTTTGCGTCCGTTTGCAATATCAGGCATCTTTCTTCCTCCTTTTCAAAAATTGTAAATAAGAAATAACTATTTTTTTGCGCTTTTTATTGACATATTTTAGAGAATATTCTAAAATGAAAGCGTAGAAAAAAACGCTAACAAATCAATGTATACCGTTCGCCAAAACACTTTTTTGATTTATTTGTTTAGTTGTTTTTCTAGTTAAATCTTATTTACAAAAACTATTTTAGAGTATTCTCTACTGTTTGTCAGCAGTTTTCTACAAAATTCTCTAAATATTTTTTGTCATACCCTAGAAAGGTTGATAAAATCAATGTATACGACTTTTGATAGAGTTAAGGAATTATCCCAAAAGCGAGGAATTTCCCTAAGTAAATTAGAGGAAACTCTAGGATTGGGCAAAAATTCTATCTATGCTCTTAAAAGAAACCAACCATCTGCTGAAAGGTTACAAGAAATAGCTGACTACTTTAATGTGTCTACAGATTATCTATTGGGACGCACTGACAATCCAAAAATTGCATCTGATGAAGTTGCAGGTTATACTACTGAAGATTTACGTAAAATGGCAAGAAATGCCAAGACCTTCGACGGTAAACCACTTACCGATGAAGATGTTGAAGCAATTACGAATATCATTGAAATCTATCTAAAAGGTAGAAGCTAAAAATAATTGAGCAAAGGAAGATAGTCTATGACTATTGAAGAACTTGTTGAATCGTATGGCGTGACATTAGCTTACTTTGATAACGAGTTATGGCCACGTCCTGGAATTTACATTGATGACATTAAAATTATCTTCGTTAATAAATCTCTTTCTGAAGATGCTATGAAAAAAGTTGTTTACCACGAGTTAGGACATCTTGAACATGACTCTAACCAATACAAAAGACGGCATGAGCAATTCGAGCTACAAGCCAATCGCAATATGATTCGTCTTTTACTTGAAGAGGAATTAAGAGAATCAGATTATGAATTCAACTATGTCAATTTCATGCAAAGGCACCAATTGAACACCGTAGCTGACGAATGTATGGTTATTGATGAATATTATAATTTAATGGATATTGTTTAAAACTACGTGCAAAAACTGAACCACGTTAAAAGCTGAATAGGGGGATTCATATTATGAAAGACGAAAAGAAAGTCTTGGGTATTTTGTCAATTGTATTTGGAGCGATTGCTCTAGTTGGTTCTTGGGTGCCGTTTCTAAATAATGGCTCTTTTGTAGTCGGGCTGTTCGCGCTGGTTTTAGGTGTAATAGCTTTGATTGTCAATCGCAAAAACAAGAAGGTGTTTGCTTTGATTGGAACTTTATTAGCATTGGCTTCATTAGTAATTGTTTTGGCTACGCAATCAATATATAGCAATGCTCTCGACGAAGCGAGCAAGGCTTATGATGAGACTTCAAAATCAATCGATAAAGAATATAGCGAATCATCTATAGCAGAGGAAAGCTCGTCTATCGCTGCTGAAAAAGCAGCTGATGACGCATTCAAGTGGACTGACGCTTATTTTGATAGCATTGTAGATGGCACTACTACTTATGATGAAATTGTAGCAACTGTCGGTGAACCAACTACTACTAGCACTGATACAGATTATGATTTTGATAGCGATTCAGAAGTTCCATCTATGGATTGCGATTGGGACTTAGAAGATGGTTCATACTATGCTAGTGTTTCAATTCACTTTGTTCAAAAAAACGGAACTTATGTAGTTGATGGCAAAACTGGAACTGGTCTTAAATAAAATAAAAAAATCCCTCACACTCTCCTTCGCCAAAATTTGAGTGTAAGGGATAATTGGTAGTATAGTAAGAACCTGCATGCGTGGGGCTCTTTACTATACCCATTTTATCAAAAAAGTGAGGTAAAAACAAATGTGGATTGAAGAATTATCCAACGGCAAATATAAGTATTTCGAGCGCTACAAAGACCCATATACCGAAAAATGGCGAAAAGTATCTGTAACGCTTGAAAGTGGTTCTAATCGAGCGAAAAAGGAAGCTCAAAAAATTCTTGAAGAAAAAATCAAAACAGCTTTAAGAAACTTAAAAACTTCTGATGCTTACTTCACTGACGTTTTAGATTCATGGTGGGAATTTCACAAAAAAGAAATCAGGCGTACTTCTATTAGTGCTCTCACAAGTAATGTTAGACTAGTACGTGAAACTTTTGGTTTAAAAACAAAAATTACGAAGATTGATACTCTTTATGTTCAAGACTATATAAACAAACTTGATATTTCACGCCCAAAATTAGAGCGCGTTAAATCAATATTAAACCTATCTTTTGATTACGCTGTAACTATTGGGCATCTCAAGATGAACCCTGCTAGACAAGCAAAACTTCCTAAAAAAGTTCTAACCCTTGAAGATTACGAAAAAATCAAGAACAAATATCTGGAAATTGAAACAGAGTTAATACCATTGATTCAAGAATTACGACGCACGAAACGAACTTACTTGAATTCACTGATTGCCGAATTTCTATTTTTAGATGGTGCACGTATTGGTGAAGTCGTTGCTTTAGAAGATATTAATTACCGTAAAGACGATAATTTTGTAGATATTTTTGGCACTTTAGACAGTGTCCAAGGATACAAGAAAGCAAAAAAAGAACCACCCAAAACACCTGCTGGCTATCGTAGCAATAAGTTATCAAAACGGGAATCAGAAATATTAGATGAAGCTATTAAGATTCGAGATTTAAACAAAAGTTTAAATCCTAATTGGATTACTATGGACCGCAGTTACATATTTGTAACTAATCGTGGAGTACCTATCCAACGTAATTCATTTAATGAATCTATCAAGGCCGCTAATCAGCGACTAGAACATCCAATTAATAAACCTATCAGCTCACATATCTTTAGGCACACGCTTGTTAGTTATTTGGCTGAAAAAGGTGTTCCTTTAAAAGCAATTATGGATAGAGTCGGCCACGAGGACAGTGAGACCACAATGAAAATTTATACACATGTCACAAACAAGATGAAAGACAAAGTTGTTGACATGATTAACGAATTACCACTTTAGTTTGCCCCTTCTGTGCCCCTCGCTACCATTTTGGTATAAAAAAAGCCCTATCACACAGGCTAGAAAGCTTGATATGATAGGCTTTTTTATTAATTAATTATTTTACAGTGCGGATACGCATGGTGTTTGTACCACCTGAACCAACTGGAACACCAGCGACGATAACGATATTGTCACCTGATTGAACCAATCCTGATTCAAGAGCAACTTTTTCAGCCACTTCAAACATGTCGTCTGTTGAAGCTGGTTTTTCAGTTACGATTGGGAATACACCCCAGTTAAGCATAAGTGATTTTTGAGTGAGTTCATCAAATGTAACAGCCAAGATATCTGCATCTGGACGGTATTTTGAAATCAAACGAGCTGTGTCACCTGATTCAGTAAGAGCAACAACCAACTTGATGTCCATTGAACGAGTTGCGTCTTTAACAGCAGATGCAACAACTTCTGTCTTAGATGTACGATCAAATGCTGATGAATCAAGACGTCCGTATTCATTAAGAAGTGTTTGAGCGTTTTTATCGATAGTTGCCATTGCACGAACAGCTTCAACAGGGTATTTACCGTTTGCTGATTCACCTGAAAGCATTGTAGCATCAGTACCATCGATAACAGCATTAAATACGTCAGATACTTCTGAACGAGTTGCACGAGGTTTTTCAGTCATTGATTCAAGCATATTTGTTGCTGTAACAACGATTTTACCTGCAGCGTTAACTTTAGTGATGATCATTTTTTGATATACTGGAACCATTTCAAATGGAACTTCGATACCCATGTCACCACGAGCGATCATAATACCATCAGCAGCTTCGATGATTTCATCGATGTTGTCGATACCTTGTTGGTTTTCGATTTTAGCCAACAATTTCACATGTCCGTTACCAGTTTCTTCACAGATAGCGCGAACTTCGTTAACATCTTTTGCAGTACGTACGAATGAGATAGCGATAAAGTTAAGACCTTGTTCAAGACCAAATCGAATATCAGCGTTGTCACGTTCAGCAAGAGCTGGGAATGGGATTTTAGTGTAAGGAATGTTTACACCTTTTTGTTTAGCGATGATACCGTCGTTTTCAACTTCAACTTCAAATTCGCGAGTTGCTTCGTCTTTAGCGATAACACGAAGACCAAGTTTACCATCGTCAACAAGGACTTGTTTACCAACTTCAACGTCATCAAAGATATCAAGAGCACCAGCTACGTTCAAAGCAATGACTTCACGAGT
The DNA here is from genome assembly GCF_042649785.1 of Streptococcus alactolyticus. Lineage (NCBI taxonomy): Bacteria > Bacillati > Bacillota > Bacilli > Lactobacillales > Streptococcaceae > Streptococcus > Streptococcus alactolyticus. Next base: position 27,545 of record NZ_JBHRZX010000013.1, read on the forward strand.
TGATTTGATACCTTGTTTAGTTGCAACGCGGATTTTTTCACCAGTTTTATATGAATATTCTTTAGCATCGCCTTCAAAAAGTTCAGTACGGATTTCTGGACCTTTAGTATCAAGAAGGAAACCAACTTTTTGACCTGCAATTTCTTCGGCACGGCGAACAGTTTTCATGCGTTCACCTTGTTCTGCGTGGTCACCATGTGAGAAGTTGAAACGGAATACGTTTGCACCTTCTTTGATCAATTCTGCAATTTTTTGTGCTGATGCTTCAACATCAAGGCTTTCACCCCAATAACCATCTTCACCAAATTTTTTACCACCGCGGAGTTCTACCGCAGGACCAAGTGTAGCAACGATTTTCACGCGTTTATTCATAATAATCTAAAACTCCCTTTATATTTCGTCGATATACGACGTTAGTAACAATAATAACTTTACATTAAGTAAATAGTCTTAAATATGAGCGATATCTCGATTCAATTCTGCGAAATCAAGACGTGCTTTGTGTGGCATATTAACAATGATGCTGCCATCTTCTGCCAATGAGAACAAGGCACCTTCTTCTTTTGTACCAAGAATTGGGCTTTCAACAAGTTCTTCATTGTGGATACCAACAGCAAGACCACCACGTCCTTCAAGAAGAAGGTCAACGGCATGAGCACCCATCCAAGAAGCAAGAACACGGTCACGTGGAGATGGTGCACCACCACGAAGGATGTGTCCAAGGTTAGTTGAACGAAGGTCGCTAGTGTCACCAGCTTCCTTCATTAATTGTGCAAATTTATCAGCATGCATCACACCTTCAGCAAGAACGATCAAGTGACGTTCTTTACCTTTGTTTTCGTAACCATCTTTTACTTTTGCAACAACATCGTTAATGTCGTATGGTTCTTCAGGAATGATGATTTGATCAGCACCTGCAGCGATACCAGACCAAAGAGCGATATCCCCAGCGTTACGTCCCATTACTTCAACAACGAAAGTACGACGGTGACTGTAAGAAGTGTCACGAATTTTATCAAGGGCATCTGTTGCTGTATTGACAGCTGTATCAAAACCGATAGTGTAGTCTGTACCAGCAATATCGTTATCGATTGTACCTGGAATACCAATAGCTGGGAATCCATGTTCTGTCAAACGCATAGCTCCGTGGTAAGATCCGTCACCACCGATAACAACAACACCTTCGATACCTTTTTTCTTAAGTTGCTCAATTCCTGCCAATTGACCTTCAAGAGTGGCAAATTCAGGGTAACGAGCAGATTGAAGGAAAGTACCACCGTTTGTCAAAATGTTTGATACACTTTGATCATCAAGTGGGAAGATGTCTCCCTCAACCATACCAGCATAGCCGCGGTTGATTCCGAAGACTTCCATGCCTTCTTTAATTGCTTTACGAACAACTGCACGAACGGCAGCATTCATACCAGGGGCGTCGCCGCCACTAGTTAAAACAGCAATACGTTTCATTTTGCGTATACTCCTTTTATTAATCTAACGGTTATTATTATAGCACATAATCTTGTAAAAAGTCTCACTTTATTGTTTTTTTACCCAATTTTTATTGATAAATCGTTTTCACTGCGTAAAGAGATAGGGCTTTTAGAAGTTGTGGGCTTTTTTGGACAAGATGTCTTTGGCTTTTTAGCGTTTGCTTGCTATCTTGGTAGTGCAGCATCACTGGAATATTGCCTGGGTATTGCGACAAAATGTCTGAGACTTCTTGGTCATATAGGTGATTTGGCAACAAAAGCCAGAGGCGTTCTGAACTAGCTTCTTGTACGCGATTCAAAATCATTTGCAAACGGTCGTTGCGTTTTTGCACCTTGCCTGTAAGATAGTAGAATCGGCCTTCTTGCAAATCTGTTTTAAATTGGGCATATCTTTCAGGAAAAGCCGTCACATCAAATAAACGATGCATGTCTGTGACCGTTAGAAAAGCCATTTGTTCTCCCTTAGTCTTAGTCCTAATCACGCGCATCTGTTTTAATTCAACCAAGATGGTCGCTTCGCCATTTTCCCGCAAATCCTCTAAAGGGGTAAATGGCACGGTGGACTGCTTGGCAATTTTCAAAAGTGGATGCGGGCTAATGCCTACGCCTAATATTGCTTGTTCCAGGCGGTATTTTTCAGCATCTGAATAATCATCTACTTCTGTCCAACTATAAGCACTATCGGCAAATAAACTCCCCAACTCCGTCACAAAAAGGAAAAGCGAATCCAAGTTAGCACTAATTTTATGGCGATTTTTATCAAAGACATCAAAGGCTCCAACCTCCACCAAAGGAAGCAACAAGTCCTTCTTGCGGTAATTTTCAGGTAGGCGAATCAGGAAATCTTCTATCGTTTTAAAAGGACGATTCTCAATAATCCAGTAGCACAAATCACGCGGAACCCCTTTTAAATCTTTTAATCCCAAGAAAATCTGACGGCCAGAAATCTTATTTTGATAAGGTACGGTGTTGATGTTAATCGGCTGCAAGGTGAAATGGGCTTCTAAGGCATCTTTAACATAATCTACGCTGGCGTTATTTAGCATGACATCGTAGAAAACATCAGGATAATGTGCTTTAAAGTAAGCCAGTTGAAATGCTAAGGCTGAATAGGCAAAGGCATGACTGCGGTTAAAGCCATAACCTGCAAATTTGGCCATGCGGCTAAACAATTTCTTAGCGGTTTCAATCGGATGACCTAGGCGTTCAGCGCCTGCTAAGAAGTCTGCTTCCATTTGTTGCATGGCTGTAAGATCTTTTTTTGACATGGCACGTCGCAACAAATCCGCTTTACCAAGCGTAAAACCAGCATACACTTGGGCAATCTGCATCACCTGTTCTTGATACAACATAATACCGTATGTTGGCTGTAAAATAGGCGCTAATATAGGATCAATGACATCTACTGCTTCTTTTCCAAATCGACGTTTGATGAAATTCTCCGTATAATCGCTGGCACCAGGACGGTTCAAACTGGTTGTGGCAACGATGTCTTCAAATTGTCGTGGCTGGATGCGTTTAAGCAGATTGATAGCTCCAGCTTGTTCAAATTGGAAAATGCCTTTTGTTCGACCTGCCGCAAACAAAGCCAGAGTTTCCTTGTCCTCCAAATCAATGGCCTTAATATCAATAGCGACATGATAATCCTTAGCCACTTTTTCTTGCATACGTTGCACAAAGGTCAGATTGCGAAGGCCAAGGAAATCCATTTTCAAAAGCCCATTGGCTTCAACAGCAGAGGCATCATACTGAGTAACCATCAAGTCTTCCCCAGCTTTTAGTGGAATATGATTGGTCAAATCATCGTCACTCATCACTACACCAGCCGCATGGATAGAAGTCTGACGTGGGTTCCCTTCAATGCGTTTAGCAATAGCAAAAGCCTTCTGATACTCTGGTTTTTCGTGAATTAACTGGCGAAAGCCAATATTTTTCTCATAAACCGAGGTCAACGTATCTCGAAAACTGATTTTTTTGGTGAGGCGGCTCAGTTCGTATTCAGGCACACCGAAGCGTTTAAAGACATCGCGAATGGCTTGCTTGGCTCCAAAGGTCGAGAAAGTCACAATTTGGGCAGAATGTTGACTACCGTAACGGTCACGCACATAATGAAGAAACTCGCTACGGTAAACGTCAGGCAAATCAATATCAATATCTGGCATACTGTAACGTTCCGCATTTAAAAACCGTTCGAATAGTAGGTTATTTTTAACAGGATCTATTCCTGTGATGTCAAGGGCAAAAGCAACCAAGCTCCCTGCCGCAGAACCACGCCCCATTCCCATATAATAACCACGACTACGACCAAAACGCAACAAATCCCAAACAATCAAGAAATAATCATCAAATCCCATCTGATGAATAACAGCTAATTCCTTTTCCAAGCGTTCTTGATATGCGGGTAACCACAATTGCTTGGATTTCAAGCCTTCTACCGTACGCTCGACCAATTCTTCCTGAGCGGGTTTGTGACGGTTAAACCGTGGTAATTTTAAATTGGTATCAAAAGTATAATCAATAGTAGAAACGAGTTTTTCTAAGGTCTCAAGGGCTTGGGGGAAACGTTCTTGAAAGGTTTGTGTGACTTGCTGGCAGGAATAAAAGGCTTGCCTTTCAGGAGCTGGAGCGGCTTCTTTTAAGGAAAGATTGTCCCGAATAGCATGCAAAACATGAAGCGTCTGTCTTTCGCTGGCTTCAAAATAACGAACCGTTTGCAAGGGTACTAAAGGCTTAGGGTACTCTTTTTGAGGAGACTGCAAATGAACACCGATATAATAGTCAAAAGGAAACGCTACCTCTTCTATCCCTTCCACATAAGGAATAATCACAGCAATCCCAGGCAAATAAGAAGGCAGATCCTCTAGCTCAAGTCCTGAAGAAAGCTGTTTGCTGGACAGTTTCATGAGGTTCTGATAACCCAAGGTGTTTAAGGCAATCAATTGCACCGTCACTGTCTGCCACTCTTTTATCGAAAAAGCACACTCCAATCCCAAAACAGGCTGCAACCCTTCCTTTTTAGCTTCTTGAATAAAATGAAAAGCCGCGTACAAATTATCCCTATCCATGATGCCGATCGTTTGATAGCCCAAATCTTTCGCTTTTTGAATATAGGTTTTCAAATCAATCAAACTGTCCATAAAAGTATAGACTGTTTTTGTATCTATCTGTGCAAACATGCCAAAAACTCCCTTGTTTCCTTAATATGTCTATTATACACTATTCAGCGAGCAGGATAAAATACCTAACTTAAGTTATGTTTTCTTGACTTTTTAGGCTTATTTTTGTACCATTCTTTTAGTACAAAATATTACTGACATAAAATAGAAAGGGGCATCGTATGTCCTGGAATTTTGATGAAAAATCACCTATTTATATTCAAATTGCGAAACACATTAAAATGAAAATCATCAGTCAAGAAATTAAAAGTGGCGACCAACTCCCCACCGTTCGTGAATTAGCCGAAGAAGCTGGGGTCAATCCTAACACGATGCAACGTGCCTTTTCAGAATTAGAGCATGAGGGCATGGTTTTTTCCAAAAGAACCTCAGGGCGTTTTGTGACAGAAGATGAAAAACTCATCAAACAAAAACGCCACGAATTAGCAACCGAGGAACTCCAGTCTTTTGTACAAAATATGCATCACATCGGCTTTGATACAAGCGACATCATTGCTGTCCTAGAATCTTATGTTAAGGAGAATCACTGATGACAACACCATTACTTCAATTACATCATGTTAGCAAACAATACAAAAAGCAGCCGGCTATTGATGACATCACAATCCGGTTTTCTTCTGGTAAAATAATCGGTTTACTAGGACCAAACGGAAGCGGTAAGACCACCTTGATGAAACTGATCAACGGTTTGTTGCACCCTAATTCTGGGGAGATTGTCATTGACGGTTACCGTCCGTCCAAAGACACTAAAAAAATCATTTCCTACCTGCCTGATACTTCTTACTTGAGAGATAACATCAGAATTGAAGAAGCCATCACCTTCTTTGACGATTTTTACGAAGACTTCTCACGACAAAAGGCGAAAAAACTCTTGGCTGATTTGCAGCTGGATCCTAAGGAATACCTTAAAAATCTATCTAAGGGAAATAAGGAAAAAGTGCAACTTATCTTGGTAATGAGCCGTAAAGCCAAACTTTACTTACTTGATGAACCAATTGGTGGTGTGGATCCATCAACCAGAGAAACGATTTTACGCACCATTATCAATAACTACTGCGAAGACGCTTCTGTGATTATCTCAACCCATCTCATTTCAGAGGTAGAGCCCATCTTAGACGAGGTTGTTTTTCTTGATAAAGGAAAAGTGATTTTGCAAGGTTTTACTGATGATTTACGAGCTGAGCATGGCAAATCAATTGACGCACTCTTTCGCGACACTTACCGTCATTAAGGGGGATTTATGTTCACTACATTATTAAAATACGACTTAAAATCAATTGGACGCTGGTACATCGCCCTAAATGCAGGCATTTTAATCAGTTCTTTTGCCTTAGGGCTTAGCCTTAGATCCTTTGAATCTTTTGCCCAAACGACAAGCAGCTCACCAAATCATGTGATGCAGCTCATTCCGCTGATTTTAGCAATGATTTTTGGCATCTTGGTAGCAGGGTCTTGGGTGGCTACGGTAATTATTATCGTTCGCCGTTTCTACCAAAGTATTTTTGGTAAGGAAGGTTATTTGACCCTCACCTTGCCAGTCACCACTCATCAAATAATTCTATCACGCTTACTAGCCGCTTTTATCTGGACCTTGTGCAATACCCTTGTCCTCATCATTGGCGTAGGACTCTTGATTTTGCCTATGTCAGGCGTTGGGCAATTTCTTATCGCTCTGCCTCACATCGTATCTTTGCTGACCATAAGCAAATGGGAAATCCTGCTTGTTTACCTAATAGCAGCTACTATTTCAGAGATTCTCATGTTCTATCTCGCTATCACTATTGGACAACTCTTTACGAATCGCCGTATTCTCATGAGCTTTGTTGCTTACTTTGCCATTGCCATTATCGGCACAGTCTTGTCAAGTATAATCGATTCCCATTTATTGAAAAACATTGTTGATATATCCTATTTTGGTTATGCCACTATCGGAGAAATCATTGACATTCTCATTTTCTACTTCATAACATACTATTTGTTGGAAAATAAAGTTGATATTCAGTAATAAAAGAATAGCCGTCCCTTGAAGGGACGGCTATTCTTTTATTAACTCAAAAATTGTCTAATAAAATCACCGCCGAAAATCCACAAATAACTATATGATAGAATTGACACAGGCTTGGTGAGTAAGATAATCCAAGTAAATCGTTTCACAGAAATGTGTGACAAACCTGTCACCATCACGATGACATCAGCAGGCGAAATAGGCGCTAGCATTGATAAAATGAAAAAGAGTTCATAGCCATGCGTTTCCAACCTAGCCGTGTATTTATCGTAGGTCTTTTCATTTACAAACAAGAGAATAAAGCGCTGCCCAAAAACACGAACCAATAAAAAGAGAATCACGCTTCCAATCACAATCCCAATGTAATTGTAGATAAAGGCGGCTAGCGGGTCAAAAATCAAGAACCCCGCAACCGTTGTCACCCCACCTGGAATCACAGGGAAAACCACTTGGAAAATTTGCACAAGGATAAAAATGAGGGGACCAATCAAGGGACGAGCATGGATAAAATCTTTTAAGACATTGCTATCATTCAAAATGCCGAGTCGGTAGAACCATATCACTAAAAATACTGTTCCAATAATCGCTAAAATACCTAATAACTGAATCAAACGCTGGAAAAACGCGTAAAGGTTTGTCTTTTTCATCATGTTGTTATCATATCATAACTCCTGTTTTTTTGCTATTTTTAAACATATCTGTTATACTAGTAATGTTGGTTATGAAATCAGCATTTTGTCTGGGGTCGTTACGGATTCGACAGGCATTATGAGGTATATTCTGCGACTCATCGGCAGATGTAAAAATGCCAGTTAAATATAACTGCAAAAAATACAAATTCTTACGCTGTAGCTGCCTAAAAACCAGCTCGCGTGATCTCTACAAGATTGCTTGAGTTTTGCTAGAGGTTTTATTGTTATCAAGATACGTTTGGCTATTGTCTAACTAGTCAAAAAGAGATTTTTTAGACTCGCTTGAGTGAGGTTTGAGTTATGTATCGCGCTTAAGTTAAATGAAAGACATAACCTATGGTTGTAGACGAATATATTGGCAGGTGTTTGGACGTGGGTTCGACTCCCACCGGCTCCATTCTTGTAGATACCGTTTAAAGCGTTGCGTTATCAACGCTTTTTTCTTTTTATTATCTTTTCTGAAAACTTACATAAAAGCGTTTTCCAGGTCTTGCAATTCTTCTTTAGAGTAGTAGACTTATACTGGAGGATTTTACTGATGAAACTATACGTTCAATTTATGATTATCTTGATTTTCTCACTCATCGGAGAAGCCATTTCAACGCTTTTTCATCTGCCTGTCCCCGGTAGTATTATCGGTTTGGTTCTGCTTTTTCTCGCCCTTGAATTTAAAATCATTCGTTTAAGACATATTGACACCGTTGGTAATTTTTTGCTTGGCAACATGACAATTTTATTTTTACCCGCAGCGGTTGGTATTATGGAAAAATTCAACGATATCAAAGATTATTTGCTTCCTATTACCATCATCATTTTAGGGGCTATTTTACTAAATGTGGCTGTCATTGGTCTAGTCGTCCAGTTTGTCAAGACACGCTATGAAGGCGATTACGTTGAAAAAGGAGCTTCTAATGACTGACGTTTTATCAAATCCTATTTTTGGCATCATGCTTTCTATCTTGGCTTATCTGATTGGTATGCTGATTTTTAGACGCTTTCCACATCCTATAACCACACCACTTCTTTTAGCTACCTTTATCATCATTCTCTTTTTAAAGCTAACCCACATTTCTTATGATGATTATTATGTTGGCGGTAGTTACCTCAATATGCTCATCGTGCCATCAACGGTTGCCTTGGGCATTCCCCTTTACCGCTCTTTTCATCTCATGAAACACCACATTCGCAGTATTTTAGCAGGAATATCCATTGCCTGCGTGGTCAATACCACTTTTACTGCTATTATCGCCAAAACCTTTGGTATCAAATATTTACTCGCTATTTCCCTCTTTCCAAAATCTGTCACTACTGCGATGGCTGTCGGAATCACTAATAAAATGGCAGGTATCACAACTGTAACCCTTGTTGTAGTCGTTATCACAGGGATTTTGACTAGCGTTCTTGGTCCTGTTTTATTGAAATACCTGCACATCACCGATCCCGTAGCAGTCGGGCTAAGTCTTGGCGGGACAGGACACGCCATTGGTACTGGTACCGCTCTAAAATACGGTTATGTCGAAGGGGCCATGGCGGGCCTAGCCATCGGTGTCACAGGAATCGCCTATGTTATCGTCAGCCCAATCATCGCTCAAATCATTTTAAAATAAAGCACCAAACACCAAAGCAGAACGACACGCGGTCGTCCTGCTTTTTTATTTCTATAATTCTATGGCAAGTAAAATCAACGAGTGATAGTTAAAATCCCACCAAGAATGATCTTGGTGGGGAACGTTTTTACATTTTTTAAATAGTATTGAAGAACTCTTTTACCTCTAAAATAGTACCTCAACTTGCTAATACTCAAGTCTATTATACAAATATAAAGAGACAAGAGACAAGATACAAAATCACATAGTAAACGACAAACAGTAATGTGAGGAGTAATACGCAACTACCAAAAGATACATGTCCTAACACATTAACATAACCGTTTAGAAACAGATAGACGCATTAAACAATCTTTCTAAATGTTGAATATACAAAAAACCGCCAATCCTAAGAATAGCGGTTTTATCGTTTTATTAGGCTACTTGAGTAGTTACTCTATTATTTAAGAGTAACATAAGCAAATCGCTTTTAAACCTTAGTATTATGCATTTTTTTAGTCAAATATTATTGATAGTGGTCCTTATCGGGGTGTTGATGAAACACCCTTCTTTTTCAATAATTCTGTTATCTCATTACCTACTGTCTGCTTTCTAGCATTGTAAAAATGAGAATAAGTATTTAGAGTTGTAGCTTTATCAATTCTACCTGAACGTTGAGAGACTGCTAAAACATCTTTTCCTAGAACATTGATCATAAATGAATCATGACTATGTCTCAATAATTGATCTCTAACAAATGGTGAAAAGTGTTGATAATGATTATCCCTCATTAATTGTTCAATTTGTTTTAACTCATTGGCTGATAAATTTATTTCTTTTCGAATATCTCTATATTGTTCAGTCATATTAATTTCTCCTTTTTATCTACTCTCGGGTGAAACCCGGCCCCGTATGTCATACGGGAAATTTTCTAAAGACCTTGTTGGGCCTTTGCGAGCTCAGGCATTGTGGTCACAATACCCAAAAAATCATATCGCCAGCCGACAAAAAACTTCCAGTTTTGACAGCCAACGATAAGATAACCTGGTGGCTTCGCCCCCAAACCCCCCAACAAAAAATCAAGACTTGATTTTCTTAGGAATGATATTAGGATAACAAGGATGATTTGGAAAAGTTATCACATCACTCAATAAAGCATAATAAAAAGAGAACTAAATGCTCTCTTTAATACTTTATAATGAACTTATTATTAGTATTGAACTTGTTGAGGAGGTGCTTTATGAATCAGCTTGAGTTTCAGCGTAATCACCTGCAAATGGACTATTACAGCGAGAGTTACCAAGATTTTGAACGTGACTTCTACCGATACTCCAACATGAATATTCCATTGACCTTCCTGACCGATGATATCCTCAAAACAATGGCAACTTCTCGTAAGAATTACTTTGTCCTCAATAAGGAAAAGACTAGAGATAACCGTGATCACTTCTTCATTTTCGACGTAAGCACCGTAGATGAGAATCCACTAATCTATCGCTATTCTTACAAGAAAACTACGACCTACTTAACACAAAAATAGGAGTGATGCAAAAGACCACTCCTATTTTCTATCATCTCATTATATAATTAAAATCACCATTTTATTGAAGCAACTAGATTCTTACCAATTATTTTTTCTATGATATCTAATTGCGCCGAATGTACTGGTACTTCTTCCTTTTAAATGAATTGTTTAGGTTTTGTTGGCTTATCAAAATAGATTGGTTTGCAAGAGTATCTCTACTCTCATTTACCCTTTTGGGGAGACGAGAATTTTAAACATCTCGTCCTGATGAATGTGTGCCAATTTTTGATCCCAAATATTGTTATTTTGTCTCATCATTTCAGCCATGATTTTCAACTTCAAACTCTGCGCAATTATTCCTGGGTTTGAACTAGCTTTGCCAACAGGCGTTGCATTATTAAACGTTGAATTACCGGAGACCGTAATCAAGGCTAAATTACCAAAGCAATTCAGATCTTCATTTTCCCAAGGGAGCAACTCTGTTGGATTTTGCGGATAGAAATGTTCAATTGAGCTTCTGAATTGAAATTGCCAGTCACTTGATAGTGGACGAATTATTTCATGACCATTGAATGAATAGCCATCTCGGTAAATCAAATAATCTAAATAAGTAAACACGATCCGTTCAAATCCAAATCCAGAAGCCATTTCATACCCAGCTGCATCAACTTTTGACTGTGCATAACTTTCAAGAATCTTCAAAATATCAGCATTTTCATCGTTCAAATAGCTTGACAAAACTAATGAAATCCAATGCATGGTTTTTGGAGATGTGTATGTTATACGTAAGGCAGATTGTAAAGTTCGAATCTGTCTATTTTTATTATCTTCATCTCCACCAAACGTTCCGATATATTTTGGTTTATCTGTTCTAGCATCACGATATTTTTCAAGCCTTTGTAGCGACCACTTTCCTGTTTCTTTATAGTCACGCGCAAATTCACGCTTTAACACAAATTTATCGAATATAACGCGTGCTTTTAGCAGCATAAATAAAAAGTGCTTAGCCGAGGATTCATCTGCCCAATTATTCAGAAGATTTGTTAAAAAATTCTTATCATCTAAACTTGAGTCGTCGTCCGTATTTGATCTCGTAATTGCTTCATTGACTTGTAATAAGAAGTTCGGGAAAGAAATAATTGACTCAAAACGTTCATTCTCTAACTCTTCACTTGATGTTGATTCACCACTTAGTTCTCCCTTACCTTGTAGTATTTCTTCAAGTGTAAAAATTTCTTCGTTTACTGTCTCATTTTGATAGCAACAGGATAATGAATCAAAATCAACAATCCTATCAGACAAGCTACTCCAATCTTTACTGAAAATCTGATTACGTTTGTCATTAGGATAATTCATTTGAATATAGGAGTCCATGTTGGAGCAATATTCCCAAATGTCACTTGCGATTTTCTTAGCTTCTGGCGATGAAATTTTTGCTAAAATATTTGCTTTAGCAATTTCATGTAATTCGAGTTGCTCACCACGAGTATTCATAATTTCAAAATAATGGTTCAAGTCGATTTTTGCAGGTACTTGAACACGGATAAGATTCACCTTATCCAAACGTTTGATGAACTTTTCTTTTTCTGAGCTTAGATCTGTCTTCTCAAAATAATTCTCAATAATTTTATAGCCCTCTTTAATTTCAGAAGACAGCAACTCATCAGTTAATTGGTTTGAATTGGGCACTGCTGCTAGTGTTCGATTCGACTTATCTCTTGCTTCAAACCGTAATGCATCATTAGCTATCGCAATACCCAAATATCTTTCAAGTAAAAATAATGTTGTCAAGCGCTGTTGTCCATCAATAACTTCATAAACATTATTATCCTTTTGATTAACGATTAGATTGCCCAAAAAATAATCATTGTCAGTGCTCATAATATCTTCGATTAACTGTTCAATTTGGTCAGAACCCCATGCGTAATTTCGTTGATAAATCGGAACCACATAATGAACATTAGAAAATATTCTTGAAACTGGAATCATTATTAAATGATTGTCCATGATTACCACCCATTGCAATTATTGGGGCCGCATTTATTGGAGAATGGGCCGAAGGTTCTATTGTAGTAATACTATTTGCTATTAGCGAAGCTTTGGAACGATTTTCAATGGATAAAGCAAGACAGTCGATTCGTTCTCTTATGGATATAGCTCCCAAAGAAGCTCTTATCAGGAGAAACAATGTAGAGCAATTAGTCAGTGTCGATAAAATCGATATCGACGATATTATGATCATTAAACCCGGACAAAAAATAGCCATGGATGGGCTTGTTATCAACGGTCATTCTTCAGTAAATCAAGCAGCAATAACAGGAGAATCGGTTCCTGTTGAAAAACAGTTAGATGATGAAGTGTTTGCAGGAACACTAAATGAAGAAGGTGTTCTTGAAGTCAAAGTAACAAAAAAAGTAACGGATACAACGATTGCCAAAATCATTCACTTAGTTGAAGAAGCGCAAGGAGAACGAGCTCCTGCACAAGCCTTTGTAGATAAATTTGCAAAATACTATACGCCATTCATAATTATTATGGCCCTTTTGATAGTGGTTGTTCCTCCGCTATTCTTTGGTGGTGACTGGAATAAATGGCTTTACCAAGGGTTATCCATTTTAGTTGTCGGATGTCCTTGTTCATTAGTGATCTCAACACCTGTTTCAATTGTTTCGGCTATTGGTAATGCAGCAAAAAATGGTGTTTTAGTAAAAGGCGGAGTCTATCTGGAAGAAATTGGTCATTTGAGAGCAATTGCTTTCGATAAGACTGGAACCTTAACAAAAGGAAAGCCTGTCGTAACGGATTTCATTGCAACCAGTTCTGAAACTGATATAAATTATCTATCGATTATTTCATCGTTGGAATCTCTTTCTCAACACCCATTAGCTTCTGCTATTTTAAACGAAGCGGATAAAACTAATGTGGATTACAAGTCAATACAAATCGAGGATTTCCAATCTATCACAGGTAAAGGACTTACAGGTATACATCAAAACATACGTTACTATATTGGAAGCCCTAAACTGTTTTCTGCATCAGTAATCGAAGAAACAGCGGTCAAAGTACAATACAGACAATTTCAAGAACAAGGGAAAACCGCCATGTATTTCGGTACTGACGAACAAATTTTAGGAGTAATTGCTGTCGCGGATGAAGTAAGAGATTCAAGTGCTGCCGTTATTTCTGAACTCCACAAGTTGTCAATTGAACACACTATTATGCTTACTGGTGATAATACTAAAACCGCTGAATCTATTGGTAAGCAATTAGGTGTGACTGAAATAAAAGGAGATCTAATGCCTCAAGAAAAATTAGATTCGATTAAAGCGTTGCGGACAACTTATAATAAAGTAGCAATGGTGGGCGACGGCATTAATGATGCACCAGCATTAGCTGCATCGACGGTTGGTATTGCAATGGGCGGTGCAGGAACAGATACGGCTCTCGAAACTGCTGATGTTGCTCTAATGGGCGACGATTTACAAAAATTACCATTCATTGTTAGACTTAGCCGTCAAACTCTAAAAGTAATTAAGCAAAATATCACCTTCTCATTATGTATAAAACTATTAGCTCTACTACTAGTCATACCAGGTTGGCTAACACTATGGATTGCTATTGTAGCAGATATGGGAGCAACGCTTTTAGTAACATTAAACGGATTACGATTGATGAAAGTTAAATAACACAACAAATAAAAGAAGGCATGTTTATAAGCGTGCCTTCTTTTTATGATACATTTTTAGTTTTTTTGAACGCTAGTTATGAAGCAAACTATGCGTCATTTAAATATTAAAATGACAGTCTAACCTTATTAAGTAGGTGTTCCCATTAATACTTTGATTTCCTTAGATAATAAAAAGCTCCAGAGAAATAAAATAAGATCTTCAAATTATAAATTTCATCTCTTTAAAAATTATTATTTTGAATTTTTAAAGAGAGCTTTTATGAGCACCACCATTATAAAAGCTAAAAACAAAGCTACTACACCAACGACAATAAAAGAAGTATAATCAGCATAGCTACCATCACTAAACATTTGAAGAGTAAAAATGCTGCAATAAAGCTAATTAAAAATTGAAGCCATATCTGGTGGATATATTTTTGGAGGAGAAAAATATATCCATACATGCCTATTAAAAGTAAAGTAAAATCTATATTTTGAAGTATAGGATCTCCTTGGATGATATTTATAATTAGAGTGGTAAATGTGACTACTAAAACAATAAATATCATCCTAAAAACAGGTTTACGTGATTCAAAAAAGAAATCATACAATTAGTTGGTCGATTTCTTTTTTTATTCGGTAAATTGTTTGCCTAGTCACATTGTAGTCTGTTGCAATCTTTGAGATAGCGACCCTATTCTCAAGATCCTGAACGGTTCTGTTGCAAAGTTTTAAAGCTAAAAATCAGTGGTTGGGAAAAGGTAATTTGCCTAAAAGTGGTAATATCATCTTTTTTGACTGGGATGGTGATTCTGTTAGCGACCATGTAGGAATTGTTGAGAAAGTAGAAAATAACATTGTTTACACAATTGAAGGTAATTCAGGAGACAAAATTGCTAAACTAAGTTATGAAAAAAACAGTCCTTATATCATGGGATATGGGACACCATAATCAAATTCTTTGATACATTAAAGTACAATCTTCATGAAATAAAATAAAAAAGCTCTTATCTCCACAAATATGTTAGAGGTAAGAGCTAATTCTAATAACTGTCTTTTAATTATTAACTTCTTAATCCCTTTCCTTTATCTACTAAATAATAACAAATTGCATAAAGAACGATGATAAAAAGGATTAATATTGTAATTGAAACCATAATTGGTACATCTGTCGTTCCAAGAAATCCATAACGAAATCCTGAAATCATATAAACAATTGGATTAATTTTCGATACTGACTGCCAGAATGGCGGCAACATTGAAATGGCGTAAAATACACCACCTAAATAAGTTAATGGCTGTAAAACAAATGTTGGTACAATTGAAACATCATCATAAGATTGTGCAAAAACACCATTAATTAAGCCTGCTAATGAAAATAAAATTGCAGTCATCAATAATGTAATCACCACAATAAACCATGAATAAACATGAAGTGGAACAAAAAATAGAGAAATGACTGTAACCAATGTCCCAACTAAGATACTCCTACCCAGTCCACCAATAACAAATCCCCAAATAATAACATGTGTGGGTACAGGTGCAACTAATAGCTCTTCAATATTCTTTTGGAATTTTTGAGAAAAGAAAGATGAAGAAACATTTGCGTAAGAACTTGTGATTGCAGACATCATAATTAAACCTGGTACAATAAATTCCATATAGGAGAAGCCGCCCATATCACCAATACGACCACCAATCATTTTTCCAAAAATAACAAAATATAATGAGGTCGTAATAACAGGAGGCACTAAAGTTTGTACCCATATCCGTAGGTAACGGTTGGTTTCCTTAACTGCTAAGCTTTTAAGTGCTGTAAAGTAGAAACTAAACATTTTTCTCCTCCTTTTGATGTTTGTCTTCGGTAATTTTTAAGAACAACTCTTCCAATCTATTTGATTTATTGCGCATAGAAAGAACCTTGATATTTTGCTGATTGAGCTGCTCAAAAATATTATTAACTCCCTGATTTCGTTCAACTTCTATAGCAAGTGTTAGATCATCTTCAAAAAAGTGCTTATAACCTTTTATCACAGGCTTTTTGTCGTAGCTATCTAAATCAAAAATGAAAGTCTCATATTGTAGTTTTGATAGAAGTGCTTTCATACTTGTATTCTCAATTAGCTCACCTGATTGAATAATTCCAATGTTACGACAAAGCATCTCTGCTTCTTCTAAATAATGAGTTGTAAGAATGATTGTTGTGCCACTTTCATTTAACTCTTTTAAAAATGCCCACATTTCTCTTCTAAGCTCAATGTCCACTCCAGCAGTTGGTTCATCAAGAATTAGCAGACGTGGCTCGTGCATTAATGCTCGAGCTATCATAAGTCTTCGTTTCATCCCTCCAGATAACATACGGGCACGAACGTTTCTTTTATCCCATAAATTGGACTGCTTCAAATACTTTTCACTACGTTTTAGTGCCTCTTTTCTTGAGACACCATAATATCCTGCTTGATTTACTACAATTTGTTGTACCGTTTCAAACGGATTAAAATTAAATTCCTGCGGCACAAGACCAATCTGTTGCTTTGCTCGCTCTAAATCATTATCAATATCATAATCAAAAACCTTCACTTGACCAGCAGTCTTATTAACAAGTGAGGTAATAATTCCAATTGTTGTTGATTTTCCAGCACCGTTTGGACCTAGCAGTGCGTAAAAATCTCCTTCTTCTACAGTTAAATCAATACCACGCAGCGCCTCAACACCGGTCGCATATACTTTTTTTAAGCCTTTTAAAACTAGTGCATAGCTCATTTACTCATTACCTCCTTACTTATATTTCTTTTGTCAAAAAACAAATGCAGTCAAGGTGCAACTGCATTTGCGACAAACTATTTTTTGTCTTCTTTAGCTTTAGATTCTCTTTTTTTAGCTAAAACATATAGAACCACAACAATTATAACAAAATTTACAAATATACAAATATACCAACATTTATTTGATAGTTTAATAGTTTGGCAGCGAGGAAAGCTCCCAAGATACCAGCAAGTCTTGCCAACGCTCTTTTTTCTTCTGTCATCTATTTAATCCCTTCATCATTAAATCAGTTAGAGGCGAGCATTTGGGCAATTATCTGGTAATTTTTATTTCCTCCAGATAAATTATAGACTTCTTTAAATCCTTCGTTTAACAGGATATTTTGAGCAGCATTTCCAGTTACGCCCTTATTACAATACGTGATTGTTGTTACATTTTTATCTAGCTCCGCCACTCTATCACGTATTTCTGCTAATGGAATATGGATAGCCCCTTTAACACAAGAAATTTCATATTGTTTTTTGGAACGAGTATCAATAATTTGCAGTTGTTCTCCACTTGCTTGTCGCTCAATCAATTCAGTTGGGGTCATTAAAGGTGTTCCATTGCTTATTGCATTATCTAACGCCATTCCAGTATAAAGAACGGGGTCTTTCGTTGTCGCAAATGGTGGTGCATAAGCAAGGTCTAAATGGAACAAATCTTCTGCTACTGCACCAAATGAAATTGCAGTGGCAATTACGTCAATTCGTTTATCTACACCTTGCTCTCCAATAATCTGAGCTCCAAGAATTCTCCCGCTACTTTTATCTGCTAAAGCTTTGATTGTCAGCTCTTTTCCACCTAAGTAGTCCGCATGATCTGGCTTAATATTATAAAGAATAGCTGTCTCTAATCCTTCTAATTTAGCTTCTTTTTCTGTTAAACCAGTATATGCAACCGCTAAATCAAAAACTCGAACAATACCAGTTCCTAAAATACCACGATGTTCCAGTGTTCCTCCTGTGATGATATCACCAGCAATTCTACCCATCTTATTAGCAGTTGATCCAAGTGGACGATATATTGGTTTATCTGTAATGACAGAATAGCTCTCAGAAACATCTCCTACCGCATAAATATGTGGTACCGTTGTCTGCATTTTCTTATTCACTTTAATCGCACCAGATTTTCCCAATTGAATAGTTGTCGATTGAATAAGTGAAGTATTCGGAGTA
Organism: Streptococcus alactolyticus; assembly: GCF_042649785.1. Taxonomy (NCBI): domain Bacteria; kingdom Bacillati; phylum Bacillota; class Bacilli; order Lactobacillales; family Streptococcaceae; genus Streptococcus; species Streptococcus alactolyticus. The sequence continues at coordinate 45,669 of NZ_JBHRZX010000013.1, forward strand.
ACACCAGCTGCAAGAATGACTAAATCCGATTTGATTGTTTGCTCTTGATTGGTTGCTAATTCAGTAATATAGCCATCCTTCTCTATTACTTTTGTGATTGTTGTATTCAGTTGGAGCTTAACATGATTCTTTTCAAGCTCCTTTTGGACACGATAAGCCATATCAGCATCCATTTGTTTCATGACTTGATTGCCACGTTGAATAATAGTTACCTCTATTCCTTTATGGACCAATTGCTCTGCCATTTCTAATCCAATAAAGCCTGCACCAATAATAGTAGCTTGTTGTGGCTTTTCTTTTTCAATAAATGAGTGAATGGCAGCAGCATCTTGAATAGTACGAACATGAAAAAGATTTCTATTAGCTTGCTGTGCTTTAAAAATCTCTGGCACAATCGGTTTGGCTCCTGTTGCTAAAACCAATTCATCATAGGATTCGGTTTTCTTCTCCTTTGTTTGAAGATTCTCAACCTCAAGCGTTTGAGTTTCAGGATGAATAGCTGTCACTCGATGCTCTGTAAAAATATCTACATTATAACGCTTTTTAAACCATGCAGCATTTCTAGGGGTCAACTTATCTAACTCTTCAACTTCATCTCCTATATAATAAGGAATCCCGCAAATTGAATAGGAAATATCCTTGTCTTGGTCGTAGACAACAATCTCTGCTTCCTCTGTATTTCGTCTAGCCTTTGCAGCCACACTTGTCCCAGCTGCTACTGAACCAATAATCACAATTTTCATAAAGATGCCTCATTCCTTTTTTAAGTTTGCTTAAAATATTTTTGCTTAAATTTCAATGCTACATTTACTAAACCAATCAAAACCGGAACTTCCACTAGTGGACCAATTACTGCTGCAAAGGCTTCCCCTGAATTAATACCAAATACGCCAACTGCTACCGCAATTGCTAATTCAAAATTATTGCTCGCTGCGGTAAACGATAATGAAGCTGCAATTGGATAACTGGTTCCCATACGTTTAGAAATATAGAAAAATTTCTATCTATCAATAAAAAAAATAAAATGCTTCTAATTCAATATATTGTGTAGTGCTTCTCCAGAGATTTCTTCTGCATGCCATTCTACAACCCCATAATGATTATTAGATAATTCTGCTACTTTATCAATCCATGTATTTTCATTTTGTGCTCGGACTAGTAACATTGGATTTGTTGTACCACTTGTTAACATACTGTTATTCACGACCCACCATGTATGAGCAATGCCTGCTCGATCCAAGTCTTCCTGTAGTCGCATAGATTCATAAACAGGTGTTGTTTCAGGTAAAGTGACCATGACCACTTCGGTTTCTTTTCCATCTTGCAAACGAGGTAAGAGACGTTTCACTGATTCTGGTACTTCACCAGATGTCCGCTCTACTTCTTTATGGTAGCTTTGGGTAGAATCAAGTAATAGTAATGTATGTCCTGTTGGTGCGGTATCAATAACTACCACATCACAATCGGCATCATCCACAATCTCTGCAAAAGCTCTGAATACAGCGATTTCTTGTGTACAAGGCGAACGTAAATCTTCTTCTACATAAGCAACATCATCTGGTGACATCGTTTCACGAGCCTTGCTTAATACTTCTTCTGTATAATCTGCTAATTCCTTGTCCTCATCGATATGACTCACCTTGATTTGATCGGATTCAGAAATCACAAATTGTAAATGAGCAGCTGGATCGGTTGTAGCCAAATGAACTTTCTTGCCTTTATCTGCTAAACCAGTGGCAATTGCCGCAGCAATAGTCGTTTTCCCAACGCCACCTTTACCCATTGTAAAAATCACTTTTTTATCAGATTGATGCAACTCATTCACGATGTCTTTCAATCTAGGAAATGCTCTTGGTGTGACTATTTCAGTTAAAAATTCACCTTGATTGGATTTCAACAATTGGCGTAGATTTTCAACACCAGTCACATTGTAAGAACGTAAAGGAATACTGTACTCAGGAAAAGCTTTCAAACTATCTGGCATTTGTGCCAACGCTTCTTGTTGTCCATCATAAATCAATTGAGATACTCTATCTGTTGCTTCCTCTAAGACGCCATTCACTAATAAAACTTGATTTTCAATGCCTATCTCTTGTAATTCTTTAGAAGCTCGATCTGCTTCTAAAAGTGGTGCCTTTTGTGCTCTAGTTACAAGCATTAAAGTTGTTTTTGCTCCATCAGCTAATGTAGCTACAGCATGCTCATAAATTTCCTTTTTATCACCTAAACCAGATAATTGACCTAAGCATGAAGCTCCTGTTGTATTTTCATCCATAAAATTACTCCATGCAGACGGTAACTGTAACATCCTTAACGTGTGACCTGTTGGTGCGGTATCAAAAATAATATAATCATACTTTTTCTCTGCTTCTGGATCAGTTAAAAAACCAGAAAATTCATTGAAGGCAGCAATCTCTACTGTACAAGAACCAGATAATTGTTCCTCCATATTCGCTAAAGCAGAATCAGGTAGTTTCCCTCTAAATGGTCCTACAACACTTTCTTTATAGTCATCAGCTGCTGTTACAGGATCAAAATTTGCTACAGTTAATCCCGGAACTTCTGGAATTTCTTTCCCTTTATTTGTTAATTCTGTTTGAAAAACATCTTGTAAATTACTTGCTGGATCGGTACTGACTAACATAACTTTTTTCCCACTATCTGCTAAATAAGTAGCAGTGCCACAAGCAGTCGTTGTTTTACCAACACCTCCCTTTCCTGTAAAAAATAGATACTTTGTTAATGGTAGCTGATCTGGTTGGTACAATTTCATGTTTGGTTTCCTCCTTTAAATTTAACATCATCATTCTAAGCAGTTGTTACTCTCCATTTAACCTCACAAGAACATGCAGCATTATCAATCGTATGACAAATACAGTCATCTGTGTTTTGAATGATTGTTTGAATGACACCAGATAATACTTTCATATTCTCCGCATTCAATGAATAATTGTGCCATGTCCCTGATTTTCTGGCTTGAACAATCCCTGCATTCATTAACACTTTCATGTGATGGGAAAGCGTTGGTTGTGTAAATTCAAAATGCTCTAATAAATCACATGCACAACGCTCACCACAAGAGAGCATATCCACAATTTGAACCCTTTTTGGGTCTCCTAATGCTTTAAAAACTTTTGCTGTTAATTCATAATCCATCTTTCATCCCTCCATACATAGAAGTTCTTCTATATATAGTATAGATGTTCATCCATCTATTGTCAATAGATTCTGTCTCACTTAATAAAAAAGCCTATGAGAATCTCTTCTCATAAGCTTTAGTTTCTTAGTTTTAGCAACATCCAGATGATGGAGAGCAGCAACTATTTGATTGTTCTTCTTTCTTATCCTCTGAGAAATTAACACCAGTATAGACACTAAACTCCTCATTTGACGGATAACCAGCCATTTTCACAATTTCACCATCTAATAAAACAACTGGTAGTATGTCGGCTCCTTTAGACTGTAACAACTCCCCAATTTTTTCATTTTCAACGAATGCCGCAGGGTTACCTGTTAAATTAAAACGCTCTACTTCTACACCATCGGCTTTTTCCAATGTTTGAATAATAGAGGAAACTCGAAGCAATTCTGTATCTACTCCGGGACCACAAACTCCTGTGTCACAACACATTGCTGGTTCGTACAACGATACTTTACTCATTTTACATAACTCCTTCTTTTTGTTTTGTATTCAATATCTGATGTATTAATTCTTGAAATTCTTCAATGTTCTCTGTTACCAGAGAATAATATTGCCATTTGCCTTCTTTACGTGCGGTTACTACTCCCGCCTCAATTAAAACCTTCATATGATGTGATAGTGTCGGCTGAGTAAAATCAAAATTATCCAAAATATCACATGCACACTTTTCACCAGTTGAAATCATATCTAATATTTGAAGTCTATTAGGCTCTGCAATTGCCTTCATAATTTTTGATAATCCTAAATAATCCATATTCTCACCTCCACATAGAAATTCATCTATATTTAATATAGAACTTTATCTATATTTTGTCAATGAGTAAAATCAAAATTATCCAAAATATCACATGCACACTTTTCACCAGTTGAAATCATATCTAATATTTGAAGTCTATTAGGCTCTGCAATTGCCTTCATAATTTTTGATAATCCTAAATAATCTATATTCTCACCTCCACATAGAAATTCATCTATATTTAATATAGAACTTTATCTATATTTTGTCAATGAGTAAAATATGAGTTATATCCTATCGTAAATTATAAAATACCTCTTAAAGCATCTCCTGAAAGGTTCAGTTGCAAAGTTTTAAATAAAGAATAAAATCCCTTACGGTATCTATGATTTAAGCTGGGATTCCCAATAATACCTTGATTTCAGTACAGACCGAAAACTCGAAGAGAGTGCCTTCTTTCCGGGTTTTCTTATATAATCCTCGAATGGCTTCCATGCCTTTAATCGTGGTAGAGGCAGTGCGTAAACTTCGATAGAATTTATTGCGTCTCTTTACTGGACGATGGTCTTGTTCAATCAAATTATTCAGGTATTTAATGGTACGATGTTCTGTCCCTTGATAAAAGCCGTATTCTTTTAGTTTCTTAAAGGCACTTGTAATAGAGGGGGCTTTATCTGTGACTACAACCTTCGGTTCATCAAACTGCTTCACTAACCGCTTAAGAAAAGCATAGGCTGCTTGTGTGTCCCGTTTTTTACGTAACCAAATATCCAAGGTTAAACCATCTGCATCGATGGCTCGATACAAATAATGCCATTTTCCTTTAATTTTGATGTACGTTTCATCCATTTTCCATGAATAAAAGGATTTTTTATTTTTTTCCAAATTTGATAGAGTAGTTTGCCATATTCTTGCACCCAACGATAAATCGTCGTATGAGAAACGTTAATGCCACGATCATATAAGATTTCTTGAACTTCACGATAGCTAAGGTTATAACGAAGATAGTAGCCCACGGCTACAATAATCACATCCTGCTGAAATTTCTTTCCTTTAAAAGGATTCATCGTCATTCCTCCTGCTATCTTTTTCTATTATTCTACCTTATTTGGTAGTAGATTTAAAACTTTGCAACAGAACCCTCCACTTACTTTCTTAACAGATGATATTATGCTTGCCATGGCCAAATCTCAAAAATCCTATTTCAAATTGAACAAAGAAAACGCTAAAGATTATCAGGACCATTATTTTATGTTCAATGTTGAACCTTCACGAGATAATAATCTAGTTAGGCTATACTGTTACGATTCAACGATGACACATATTTCAAAAAACAGGCCAAAATAATTGGTCTGTTATTTGTTATTATTGCTCTCTCGCCTACCTTGTCTAAATCTCTCAATGTTTTTTTCGAATTGTTCCATGTTAAGTTTATTTTTCGCTTCTTGGATCGACTTATCAAGACTTTGTTCCTCATCGTTTATAACGCTTTGAGATAATTCAACGTTCCTATCAGGCTTAAAATTTGTATCAAAAACCACATCTAGGAGTTGTTCTACTTTGGTTAATTCAGTATCTGACATCTCAGATAGTCGATGAATCAGTCGTTTAAATTGATCCTGGTTCTGTTTTTTCTTTTGAAAAAATTTCATTATCTTCTCCTTCAATTGTAAAAAGGTAGCCCGCATAGGACTACCTGACTTATAAATCATCAATGGCTACTGAAATAGCCTGCAACTTTTTATTTTGGATTTTCTTTTCATCAATCAATTGATGAAGTTCTTCAATTTGCTTTTGACAGGCTGAAATATCCTTGTTATTTTGTGCAATGGTATCAGCCAAGTGTTGTTTATAGTCACTTGTGATATTTACCTTCTTCGGCTGACTTTGTTTAACGGTTGATGCGAGCGTTTGGTCATCTTTATATTTTGACTCCTTTTGTTGTTGTTCAAAAGCAGCCACATAGTCTACTTCTTCAATTGGTTTTTCATCCTGTTTATGGAAGAGTGCTGCGATTTTAGCTCGTTCTTCATGGGACGATGTTGGTTTCACATCGTCTAGTGGCTGATCAAAATTCCATGTTTTACTCATTCTGTATCCTCATTTCTGTAATTTGAGTGTAGTGTGGTTTCTTTACCAAAGGCTTGCTCTAGTGCTTCATGAAATGACAACTGACTAGATTGTTGCCGTTTGATAAAGGTACTGTACATAGCTGTTTGTAGTTGGTCACGATAGTGTTCCAATTTCTCTGTCTCACGTGAGACCTTTTCTTCTTGCCTAGCTACTTTTTCAGCCAGACGTTCAATCACACTCATAGGGTGTCCTCCTTGTCCCTTTCTAGATTATGATAGCGGACTTGATTTTGTTATCACAATTCCATAGCACGCTCTCGTTTTGGTGGAGGATGATTCTTAATGGCTTGTATCTGGGCTGACTGAATAAGATTGCTTAAGGATATTTCCTTCTGTTGCTTCACAATATCATTCCAATCTGACTTTGTTTCCAGTCCCTGCAATGGTGGTAAATCTTTGGTGATTGGAAGTCCTTTATCTGACAGTTTCTGACAAAATTCTCTTCCTGCCTCATCGTTATCAACAGCCAATGTTAGCACGTTTGAATGAGTTTGAAAAAAGGTTGTCGTCTCTTGTATTGCCTGAAGATAATGGCTAAGTCTGCTTGGTTTTACTGTATCTAGAAATGCCAATTTCCCCTGTTCCTCTGCTGCTAGACGCAAGGTCTGATAAGCAATCACTGAAAGTTTTATTCCTTCCATTGACACCAGGCGAACATCTGATATCTGCTTTTGGTGAAGTTGATAATAACTCATCATATCGATAACTGATTCGCAAAAAATGAGTCGTTTAGGATTCCCAATATCGAAACTAATACCGACATGGCCATGAGAGCCTTTCATGATTTTCTTCAAATAGCCACGTTTGTGTCTTTCTTCATTCTTAACGAGACCTTGAAGGCTTGCGGCCTGTAAGGTCCCATTATGGTCATAGCTTTTAAACACTAATGCTGACTCCGAATGATAAGTAGCTTGAGCAAGCAATCCTTGTCTACCAAAGGTATTTATAGTCTCATCACTTAGGCCACGAACTTCATTCAAGTAAGTACGTGCTTGCTGAAAGGGTTCTTCACGCAAATGATATTGGAAGGGTTGATAAGTTTCTTCAATCACCTTAGCTTGTTCAAAGCCTCCAGTTTCAAGGTAAGACAAGGCTTTTTTGAAAGACACTCCTGCCACTAACTGTACAAAGTCTATCACATCCCCTTGTATATCTCTTGAAAACCATTTGAAAGTATTGGTATCCGCAAAAATCCGAATAGATTCCGCTTAGTATCCACCAAATCATCTTAATCACCTCCCTTTACTTCTTGTCGTCTCAATTGCTTGGTCCACTCTGACAGCACTCCATTAAACACGTATTCAGCTATCACTTCCGCTGACCGAGCAAATCGCATATGTTCCAAAGCATACTGATAACGGTCACTAAAATAAATCATGGCATAGTCACTAGCCGATTGAGATAGACCTGTCTGTCTTAACTGGTCATGAACCAAACCCCAAATATAGTCTCGATCGTACTTGGTCACAGCATCTACTTTTTGAGTAAAGTTTTCTTCTTGTTTGTCATCTACTAGCTGAATCTCCTCCTCGTCCTCAATAAGGAAATCACTCCCTTCAGTTTCACTATATTTAGTCTCACTTCCTTCAGTCTCACTAGGGGCTGAATTTAAGACCGGCCCCGTCTTTCTTTGAGACCCCCCTGGTGTTTTTTTAACACTAGCCCCGTTTGAATCGGAGACTGGGGTAGGTTCATGTTCTAATTCCCCCAAGTAAATTTTATTTGCCATTCGACCTTTTTCACTAGAAGACTGTTGGACTTCATCAATTAAGCCATATTCACGTAAGGTTTTCTTGATAGAGAGTAATTTTGACTTTGAACAGCCTAAAAGTGCCATCAGATTTGAATTGGAATAAATCAAATAAATTGCCCCATCCTCATCAATCCAGCCTTTACTCAAAGACAACTCCAACCGATCTTTTAAAACCGCGTAGGCTACCTTAACCTCCAGTTTCATATCCTTATACCGTTCACTCTCAAACAAAACTTTAGGGAGTTTATAATATCGCTCTGATGTCTGATACTGATTAGCGGTAATACGTTTCATGATTGTCCCTCCAAGACTAATATTCCAACATTTCCAAATTCATCAAATCGGATTAAACCTACTTGTTCCATTTCATCAATTAGCTGAGTTGCTTTCTCAATATCAACTCCCAAGATAGACGCGAGATGACACATCACGATTTGGCGTGATGATTGTTCCTTCTTTTGCATAATTACCTCCAAAACGCAAAAAAGGGGTAGACAATTTAATGTCTACCCCCCGATAATTTATTAAAACAAAAATCCTGCCAAAGAAATTTTGGCAGGATTTTTGGCAGGAAACCAAATCAATTTATCAGTTTCTATCAATCGCTTATCGCTCTCAAAGACTGGTAAATAGGGATTCCGCAATCTAATTATGATGTGACTCTTATTTAAGAGTGATAGAAGCTCCAGCTTCTTCAAGTTTAGCTTTGATTTCTTCAGCTTCTGCAGTTGCAACGCCTTCTTTAACGTTAGCAGGTGCACCATCAACAAGAGCTTTAGCTTCTTTAAGACCAAGACCTGTAACTTCACGTACAGCTTTGATAACAGCAACTTTCTTGTCACCAGCTGAAGTCAATTCAACGTCAAATGAGTCTTTAGCAGCACCAGCATCAGCAGCACCACCAGCAGCTACAGCAACAGGAGCAGCTGCAGTTACACCAAATTCTTCTTCGATAGCTTTTACAAGGTCGTTCAATTCAAGGATTGAAGCTTCTTTAATTTCAGCAATAATGTTTTCAATGTTCAATGCCATTATAGATTCCTCCAAAAAATAGTATATGTTTTTTAATAAATTAATATAGCACTAGGCTACTTTTTGCATTAAGCTGCGTCTTCTTTGCTGTCTGCAACTGCTTTGACTGCAAGAGCAACATTGCGAACTGGCGCTTGAAGTACAGAAAGGAGCATAGAAAGAAGTCCTTCGCGGTTTGGCAATGTAGCAAGGGCAAGGATTTCTTCTTTTGAAGAAACAGAACCTTCGATTGCACCACCTTTGATTTCAAGTGCTTCAGCATCTTTCGCAAAATCATTGATAATTTTAGCGGGAGCAACAACATCTTCGTTAGAGAAGGCTACTGCTGATGGTCCAACGAAAAGATCTTTCATATCGTCAAGACCAGCTTTTTCAGCTGCACGAGTCAAAATTGAGTTTTTGATAACTTTGAACTCAACACCGCTTTCGCGAAGATTGCGACGAAGAACTGTATCTTGCTCAACTGTAAGACCACGTGAATCTACAACAACGATAGATGCAGCAGCTTTCATTTTTTCAGCAACAGCTTCAACTTGCTCAGCTTTTTTAGCGATAATTGCTTCACTCATTAGTTTTACCTCCGTTATTATTTTTGGGATAGGCACAAAAAAACGCACCTAAACCTAGACACGAAAGTACAAATACGTTATTCTCATTACGTTTTGTGCCTCGGCAGGAATATTATGAGCACGGCTCCCCTGCTGTCTTAGGTCAGTTTTATCATAAAACCTTAATCAGTATATCGTCTTTTTGATGACTTGTCAACCCATTACGCCCACTTTTTTATCTTTTTTGCTATTTTAGGAAACTTTCTCTTTTTAATAACACCGTCTCTTTCCTATAAAAATATAGGTTTTTAGCTCCTAATCATATTATAGTATTACTTTTTTTACATTTTTTGAGTATTTTTTGTTGACTTTTAAGAGAATATGCTATATGATGATACTATAAAGGTGATTGAGAAAAGACAATCAACCAAGCCTTATCAAGCTATTGATCTAGTCCGAAAAAGAGATTTTGTATCGCATATCACCTTTTGTTTAAAATCGTACTATAATATCATTTATATGAAGAGAGGTAATAGATTATGGCAAGTCGTGATTTTTATGGAAGAGATCCTTTTGGAGGAATGGACGATATTTTCAATCAACTCATGGGAAACATGGGCGGATATAATTCTGAAAATAAACGTTATCTTATCAATGGACGTGAAGTAACACCTGAAGAATTTGCTGCTTATCGTAAGACAGGTAAACTTCCTGGTAACGAAGAATACCAAGAACAAGCTGCTGCTAACACTCCTAAACAAGATGGTATCCTTGCAAAACTTGGTACTAACTTGACAGAACGTGCTCGCGCTAACGAATTGGACCCTGTTATTGGTCGTAATAAAGAAATTCAAGAAACAGCTGAAATCTTATCACGTCGTACAAAGAACAATCCCGTTTTAGTCGGTGATGCTGGTGTTGGTAAGACAGCCGTTGTTGAAGGTTTAGCACAAGCTATTGTCAATGGTGATGTCCCTGCTGCTATTAAGAATAAAGAAATCATTTCAATTGATATCTCTGGTCTTGAAGCTGGTACACAATACCGTGGTGCTTTTGAAGAAAACGTACAAAACCTCGTTAAAGAAGTCAAAGACGCTGGAAACATCATCTTATTCTTTGATGAAATCCATCAAATTTTAGGTGCTGGTTCTACTGGCGGTGACTCTGGCTCTAAAGGTTTGGCTGATATTTTGAAACCCGCTCTTTCTCGTGGTGAATTGACCGTTATAGGTGCTACTACTCAAGACGAATACCGTAACACTATTTTGAAGAACGCAGCTCTTGCTCGTCGTTTCAATGAAGTTAAAGTAAATGCTCCTTCTGCTGAAGATAGCTTTAACATCTTGATGGGTATTCGTGATTTGTATGAAAAGCACCACAACGTTGTCCTTCCTGACAATGTTTTGAAAGCTGCCGTTGATTTTTCTATCCAATACATCCCACAACGTAGCTTACCTGATAAAGCTATTGACTTGATTGATATGACAGCTGCTCACTTGGCTGCACAACATCCTGTCACAGATGTCAAAACACTTGAAAAAGAAATTGCAGAACAAAAAGATAAACAAGAACAAGCTGTTGCTAATGAAGATTATGAATTAGCACTTAATACGAAGACACGTATTGAAGCCCTTCAAAAACAAATTGACAACCACACTGAAGGTCAAAAAGTAACTGCTACGGTTAACGATGTGGCTGAATCTGTTGAACGTTTGACTGGTGTGCCTGTATCTAATATGGGTGCTAGTGATATTGAACGTTTGAAAGAATTGGCTAGCCGTTTGAAAGGTAAAGTCATCGGTCAAGACGAAGCTGTTGAAGCTGTTGCTCGTGCTATCCGTCGTAACCGTGCTGGTTTTGACGAAGGTAATCGCCCAATTGGTAGCTTCTTATTTGTCGGTCCTACTGGTGTTGGTAAAACCGAACTTGCTAAACAACTAGCCTTTGATATGTTTGGTTCAAAAGATGCCATCATTCGTTTGGATATGTCTGAGTACTCTGACCGTACAGCCGTTTCTAAATTAATTGGTACAACCGCTGGTTACGTTGGTTACGATGACAACAACAACACTTTGACGGAACGTGTTCGTCGTAATCCTTACTCTATCGTCCTTTTGGATGAAATTGAAAAAGCAGACCCTCAAGTCATCACCCTTCTTCTTCAAGTCTTAGACGATGGTCGTTTGACAGATGGTCAAGGTAACACCATTAACTTCAAGAATACGGTTATCATTGCGACATCAAATGCTGGTTTTGGTCATGAATCATTAACTGGTGACGCTGAAAAAGATATGGAGATTATGGACCGTATCGCTCCTTACTTCCGCCCAGAATTTCTTAACCGTTTCAATGGTATCATCGAATTCTCTCATTTGACTAAGGAAGATTTGAAAGATATTGTCAACTTGATGCTTGATGAAGTCAGCGAGACTATCGCTAAGAAAGGTATTGATTTGGTTGTTAGTGACGCAGCTAAAGAACACCTTATCGAAGAAGGTTACGATGAAGCCATGGGTGTCCGTCCACTTCGCCGTGTCATTGAACAAGAAATCCGTGATAAAATCACTGACTTCTACCTTGACCACACCGATGTGAAACACCTTAAAGCCGATATGGAAGATGGCGAACTTGTTATTAGCGAAAAATAATCTTTTCCACTAAACGCTCCCAAAAAGCCCAACTCGTTTGAGTTGGGCTTTTTTTATTTGTGAAAAGCTTGCGCCAAACTAACAATATCTTTGGGACTAGTACGGCAGCAACCACCAATGATTTGGGCACCTAATGTTAGCCAAGTCTTGCTATTTTCAAGAAGGGTCCGTGCTTCATCAGGACTTGAAGTCCAAGTTTGAGTGCTACCGTCGTAAACTTCACCAGAATTAGGATAGGCAACTAGCGTTTTTTGAGATACTGTCCGAATGCGTTTCAATAGACCCGAAATAACTGTCGGGCTGCTACAATTAATGCCAAAAGCTAAAACCTGAGGACTTTGCTCACACAAATCCGCCACTACTTCAATTGGAGTGCCATCTGAAATGTGGCTATCGTCTTGTGCTGTAAATGACAGATAGGCTTCTATTTCTGGAAAATCCGTCGCCAATAAATCAATCAAAGCTTTGGCTTCATGAACATTTGGAATGGTTTCAATGGCTAAAAAGTCGCATCCAGCAGCCAACAAAGTTTGAATACGCGAACGATGAAAGGCTTGGTAAGCTTCTTTACTTAGATGATAATGCCCCGTGTACTCCGAGCCATCTGCCAAATAAGCGGCATAAGGCCCAACATCTCCAGCAATCAAGGGATAAGAGCGTTTGGCCTTTTCTTCATCTGATAAAGTACGCCAAAACTCATCACGAGCTTGCTGGACTAAGGTGACTGTCAAAGCGATGATGTCCAGAGCTTCTTTTTCAGATAAACCAAAATCCGTTAAGCCCTGAACAGTTGCTTGGTAGCTTGACGTTGTCAGAATATCTGCTCCCGAACGAAGGTAAATACTGTGAAGATACTGAATGATACGAGGATTTTTCAAAAGGTATTTAGCAGACCACAATTTTCCAGATACATCATAGCCACGCTCTTCCAATTCCGTACCCAAAGCACCATCTAAGATGATAACTTCCTGATTGGCTAATAAATCCTCCAATTTTCCCATGGCTTATTTTCCTCCTACCATTTTTTATACCGCAAATAATGATAACCATAATATAAAAGAACAAACGGAATGCCAAAATACAGTCCTGCACGTTGTGACGCATCCCAAGCAATACCGATAATCGAAATCACCAACAACACAATAGTGATATAGGGCAAAACAGGAGTGAAAGGTGTTTTGAAAGACAAGTCATCTAAAGTGTGTGTCTTCAAGAAGGCTTTACGGAAACGAATCTGTGCTATGGGAATGGATATAGAGATAAAGCAACTTTCCTACCTCATTAAAAAGAACATAAATACAGCGACAATTGATATTGTATTGCCAAGAATATGTGAAAAGGTACTGATAACACAATTTCCAGACTTATAATAAATTACCGAAAAAATCAAACTGTAAATGAACACACCAGCAATATCGTAAGCTACAATTCCTATGTTTCCAGTAGCAATATGTCCAGCAGCAAAAACAATAGACGATACTACGGCACTAATCCAAATTGGAAATATTTTCAAGGATTTTCCAAAGAAGAAACCTCTATATGCAATTTCTTCTCCAAATGCTGCAATGATAACTTGACCTATCAATAATGCCGTCTTATCAAAAGACAAGATAGAATCCGTCCGTCCCATTACATGGGCAACAAATTCTCCACCAAAAATGATATTTCCTGCAACAAGCGCCGCAATACCACTTAAACTCGGTAGCAACATCCAAATAATGACTCCCGACTTTTTGAGGTCGGTGACGATAGTATTGAAACGTAAACCCGATTCGGAAGCTCGTGTTTTACTAACATCTTCTACTATAAAGAAAAATACTATCCCCACAAATACGGAATACCCTGCTATGGTTGAGGAAGGAACAACTTTTGTCAAAGTCAACAATATCATTACTGTTATACCGATGAGTGTAAGAGCAGTACTCTTTTTGTTAATATCCATCATTTGCTGATTTTTCATTTCATTTCCTCCTGTATTTGGAAGTGTTCCCCGTGTTAAAAATGATAATTCTCTATAAACGCCATCTTTTATAATAAGTATATATCTATAATAGCATAAGATTTTCAGGGAGGGTAATAGTCTTTATCTATCAATAGCGCTAGGCAAAAACGATAACAAAAAAAGACTGGCTAAACCAATCTTTTCCTTTATAATTCACTTAAAATGCTATCCCAAGCGTCATCTAAGCCAGTACGGTCAACAGATGAGAAGATAACGAATTGGTCTGATTTATCAAAATTCAGTGTTTTTTTGATTTCAGACTCGTGTTTGTTCCATTTACCGCGGGGGATTTTATCAGCTTTCGTAGCTACCACGATGACAGGAATCTCGTAATATTTAAGGAATTCGTACATCTGCACATCATCGGCGCTAGGGCTATGGCGCAGATCCACCAAACTCACTACCGCACGCAAATTGTCACGGCTCACCAAATACTCTTCAATCATCTTGCCCCATTTAGCACGCTCGGTCTTAGAAACTTTGGCATAGCCATAACCTGGAACGTCCACAAAACGCAGCTTGTCATCAATATTGTAAAAGTTCAAAAGCTGGGTTTTTCCTGGTTTGCTTGATGTCCGAGCAAGATTTTTACGCCCTAAAAGGGTATTGATAAAACTTGATTTCCCAACGTTAGAACGTCCAGCCAAGGCAATTTCCGGCAAATCATCTTGCGGGTAATGCGATTTGTTAGCGGCACTCAAAAGAAGCGAGGCATTATGGGTATTTAAATACTCAGTCATCATTCTCTCCTTAAGACGCAATTTCTAAAATCGGTTTTTCCGTTCCGTCAACTGTCGCTTTCGTGATACGAACTTTAGTGACATCTTCTTGGCTTGGTACTTCAAACATAACATCCATCATGGTTTCTTCAATGATAGAACGCAAACCACGCGCCCCTGTTCGACGTTCGATAGCTTTATTGGCAATAGCTTGCAAGGCGTCGTCATCAAATTCTAACTCAACACCATCATAAGACATAAGGGTTTGGTATTGTTTAACCAAGGCGTTTCGTGGTTCTGTCAAAATACGAACCAAGTCATCTGCAGTCAATTTTTCAAGCGCTGCAACGACTGGCAAACGTCCGATAAATTCAGGAATCAAACCGAATTTTTGAATATCTTCTGAGATGATTTCTTGCATATAAGAAGCATCATCAGCAATTTTACGGTTGTTTTGACCAAAGCCGATAACTTTTTCACCCAAACGTTGTTTGACAATGTCTTCGATGCCATCAAAAGCACCACCAACGATAAAGAGGATATTTTTGGTATCGATTTGAATCATTTCTTGATTTGGGTGTTTTCGTCCACCTTGTGGTGGCACGCTGGCAACGGTTCCTTCGATGATTTTCAAAAGTGCTTGTTGCACCCCTTCACCAGAAACATCACGCGTAATGGATACATTTTCCCCTTTTTTCGCGATTTTATCGATTTCGTCGATGTAGATAATTCCGCGCTCAGCTCGTTCAATATTAAAGTCAGCCGCTTGAATCAGTTTGAGCAAGATATTTTCAACGTCTTCTCCGACATAACCTGCCTCAGTCAATGATGTCGCATCGGCAATCGCAAATGGAACATTCAAGGTTTTGGCCAAGGTTTGCGCAAGGAAAGTCTTCCCTGAACCCGTTGGGCCAATCATCAAGATATTTGATTTTTGCAAATCAACATCTTCTTCATCGCGGTTTTCTGCAAAAGCCACGCGTTTGTAGTGGTTATAAACCGCCACAGAAAGCGCACGTTTGGCACATTCTTGCCCGACAACGTATTCATCAAGCATCGCCATCAATTCTTTTGGTTTTGGAACTTCTGATAAATCCGCTAGCACTTCTTCCGCCAGTTCTTCACGGATAATTTCTTGGGACAAAGCCACGCATTCATTACAAATGAACACATTGTTTCCTGCAATGATTTTCTTGACTTCGTCTTGTCCTTTCCCACAGAAAGAACAATATACTTTAACATCATTTGTTCGATTTCCAACCATAGTTACTCTTTCTCACCTATCCTTTTCATTTCATTAAAATAACGTGCCATAAAAGGCATGGATTGTATTTACTAGGTTTGTAAAGGCATTTAAAAACAAAAGAACAGCCAAGGCATAGCGTCTTCTTCTAAGTGCTGGGATAGCACACAAGATACAAATAACCATTAAAAAAGCCGTAAATACACCAAAAATACTTCTTTGCATCCTCTTCCTATCTTTCTAGAACTGTAATGGTAAAATCGTAAGCATTTTTTTCATCTTTGTCGTAATGCGTTTCTGAAACGGTTTTAAAATCTGTCATATCCACTTCTGGGAAGTAGGTGTCGCCTATAAACGTCGCATGAACCTTTGTTCTAATTAGGGTCTGGCAATCAGGTAAAAAGCGTTCGTACACATGGCTACCGCCCACGACATACAAGTCTTTATCGTGTTCATCTAACCACTGGAAAACCTCTTCAGGACTATGAACAACGGTCACACCGTCAGCCTGATAGGTTTTATCCCGCGTCAAAACAAGGGTATCACGCCCTGGCAAAACACGACGACCCATGCCATCAAAGGTCACTCGCCCCATCAACAGAGCCTGCCCCATTGTTGTTTCTTTAAAATGCTTTAATTCCTTTGGTAGATGCCAAGGCAGACCGCCATCGACACCGATCAAGTGATTTTCATCTTCTGCCCAAATGGCAATCAGTTGTTTTGTCATACTATCCTTCCATTCATCAACTCCATTTTATCAAATTTCTCCAAAAAATTCAGAAATCCAACATCACAGGAGCATTTTCCCAAAACCTAGATGGCCAAATCGAATGTCAATTGCGGCTTAACTGGGTCATAATCTACCAATTCAAAATCATCGGGCTTAATGTCAAAGAAATTGGTTCCGTCAGGTACGTTTAAAACTAGTCTTGGTTTGCAATCCGTTGGATCACGACGTAATAATTCCTGTGCTTGTTCAAATTGATTGTCGTAAATGTGTAGGTTATTGACAAAATAGAAGAATTTGCCGACTTTCCAACCAAAGTGCTTGGCAATCATCATCTGCAAAGCCACGTATTGCATGGCATTGATGTGGTGCGATACCAACATATCATTTGAGCGTTGGGTTAGGGTCGCATCAAGGTAAATATCGCTGCCTACACGCCTTACATCGTACATGGTCTGAAAGGCACATGGCAAAAGCCCCTCCGTCCGCTCAAAAGCATCGTAATCCCAAAGCGAGATGACATTGCGTCTGTTCCACGGATTATCTTCCAATTGTTTTAAAATTTTGTTAATGATGTCGTGTTTTTTGACTACGGCACCGTAGCGCTCGCCGATTGTTCCTGTGTGTCCAACTTCCCAATCGTTCCAGTATTTCACACCGTATTTGTCATTTAAAACGGATAAATCGTTGGTTTGGTCTTGATAAATCCAAAAAATCTCACGAATGGCACTCTTAATGGGAATAGGGCGCAAAGTGGTAATGGGAAACTCACCCTTACTCAAATCGTACTCTGCAAAAGCACCCGTTACGTATTTTGAGTTGGCTTGCCCGCCACTTTGGTAAACAGGCCGTGCATTTTCTGAAAAGACCCCTTCTGTCATAATTTTTTGGATGTTTTCTTTAAAAATGGCATCAGCCTTTGTCATGTGTTTTTCCTCGATTCTCAAAAATTAGCTTTTTTTATTTTAGCTAAAAAGTGTCAAAATTGCAAAGGAAAGCAATAAATGGCTTAAATTCTTATTTAGTTTGAAACTTAAAATGAATACGTTTTTTGTGGGGCTTTTTGGGGAGTTTATGATAAAATTAACTTTGGACATTTTTGACAGGATGTATTTTATTATGACGAGCTTGTGATTGTTTTTAAGCTCCCACGCAAAAATATTCTATTTAAGAAAGGTTTGTTACTAATGAACGTTGGTATTGATAAGATTGGTTTTGCGACAACGCAATACCTATTGAATATGGATGATTTAGCCAAAGAACGTGGGGTTGACCCTGATAAATACAGCAAAGGTTTGCTTTTGGAAAACCTCAGTATCGCACCCATTACTGAGGACATTATCACTTTGGGAGCGTCAGCGGCTGATAGCATTCTAAGTGATGAGGACAAAGAAACGATTGACATGGTCATTGTCGCGACAGAGTCTTCTATTGACCAAAGTAAAGCAGCTGCGACTTACATTCACCATTTGTTGGGCATTCAGCCTTTTGCTCGTAGCATCGAAATGAAAGAGGCTTGTTACAGCGCGACGGCGGCTCTGGATTATGCCCGTTTGCACGTTGAAAAACACCCTGACTCAAAAGTCTTGGTAATTGCTGCTGATGTGGCACGCTACGGCGCCAATACCCCTGGTGAACCCACTCAAGGAGCTGGTAGCGTAGCCATGCTCGTTACACAAAATCCTCGTATTTTGCTTTTGAATGATAACTCTGTCGCTCAAACACGCGATATCATGGATTTCTGGCGTCCAAATTATTCAACAACCCCTTATGTCAACGGCATGTATTCAACCAAGCAATACCTTGATATGCTCAAAACGACTTGGGCTGAATTTCAAAAACGTTTTGACACCTCATTGGCTGATTTTTCTGCCTTTTGCTTCCACTTGCCATTTCCAAAATTAGCCCTCAAAGGCTTCCGCAAAATCATGGACAAATCTTTACCTACCCAATGGCAAGAAAAACTCCAAGCCAATTTTGAAAGTTCTATTCTTTACAGCAAACAAGTGGGCAATATCTACACAGGTTCTCTTTTCCTTGGCCTGCTTTCCTTGCTTGAAAATAGCCAAAACCTAGCGGCAGGTGACCGCATTGCCTTCTTTAGTTATGGCAGTGGTGCAGTGGCTGAAATTTTCACAGGAACCTTGGTCGATGGCTTTCAAGAGCAACTCCACAGCAGTCGCCTCCAAGAACTCAACCAACGTCAACCACTTAGCGTTGCGACTTATGAAAAACTCTTCTTTGAAGAGGCTCAGCTCGATGCGGACGGTAATGCCACTTTTGCAGACTACCTCACAGGACCATTTGCCCTCAAAGAAATCCTTGGACACGAAAGATTGTATGGAAGAACAAATGACAAAAACTAAAGGAAACTGGGGAGGCTTCTCCAAAAAAACGTTGCCAGAGCGCCTTGATGTGCTAGACGCCCAACACTTACTCAGTCAAGACAACCTTGCTCTGCTCAAGGAAAATAAAGGCTTATCCCTAGATATAGCCAATCAATTGACCGAAAATGTCTTAGGCACTTTTTCGCTACCCTTTTCTTTGGCGCCTGATTTTCTGGTGGATGGAACAGTTTTCAATGTGCCAATGGTTACGGAAGAGCCGTCAGTAGTGGCTGCTGCGAGTTTTGCTGCTAAAATCATCAAACGTTCAGGTGGTTTTAAAACCACTGTTCATTCCCGTCAAATGATTGGGCAGGTGGCGCTTTATGACGTCACAGACAAGGCAGCCGCTCAAAAACGTATCTTAGAACACACTGAGCAGCTATTATCCGTGGCAAATGACGCCCATCCTTCTATCGTTAAACGCGGTGGCGGAGCACAATCGCTGCGAGTGGAAGAAAAAGAGGCCTTTCTCATCGTTTACGTGAACGTTGATACCAAAGAGGCTATGGGAGCCAATATGGTTAATACCATGATGGAAGCTTTAGTCCCAAGCTTGGAAGAACTATCTGGAGGCAAAAGCCTCATGGCTATCTTGTCAAACTATGCGACGCAAGCCCTTGTTACTGCCGAGTGTCAAGTGGACCTCCGCTACCTCAGCCGCAATACAAGCGAAGCCAAAAAGCTAGCGAGAAAATTTCAAATGGCAAGCCAACTGGCGCAAGTGGACACCTACCGTGCCACCACTCATAATAAAGGTATTTTCAATGGAGTGGATGCTGTCGTTTTAGCCACAGGAAATGACTGGCGTGCTATCGAAGCTGGAGCCAATGCTTATGCTTGCAAAGACGGGCAATACCGTGGCTTATCGACTTGGACATTTGACGAGGACAAGCAGCATCTCCATGGTCAATTGACCCTGCCGATGTCTATTGCAACGCGAGGAGGCTCAATTGGACTTAACCCAACGGTCTACATCGCCCATGAGCTGCTTGGTCAACCAGACGCCCAACAATTGGCTCAGATTATCGTATCAGTCGGATTGGCACAAAATTTTGCTGCCGTCAAAGCCCTCACGTCAACTGGTATCCAGGCGGGACACATGAAATTGCAAGCCAAATCGCTGGCTCTCCTAGCAGGTGCTAAGGAAAATGAGGTCACTCAGGTAGTCAACCAGCTCCTTCAAGCCCCTCACATGAATTTGGAAACTGCTCAGGCCATTCTCAAAACCTTAAACTAACTCAAGACATCAAGCAACACTCGATATTTCGGGTGTTTTTTCTTGACAATATTTTTCATAGATTATATAATCTAGTTATAAATACTAGATAAAGAGGTAAGGAAAACGTTATGACAAAATCTTATCCAAAATGGGCGGATTTGCCAGAAATTGACTTGTATTTGGACCAAGTACTTCTTTACGTCAACCAAATCAACCAAGCCAATCATCCAAGTGACAAAGGCTTGACCGCTTCTATGATTAATAATTACGTCAAACACGGGCATTTGGATAAGCCCACTAAAAAGAAATACAGTCGCAAGCAAGTAGCGAGGCTCATTGTGATTACGTGTTTGAAAAATGTTTTCTCCATTCAAGAAATCAGTCAGACCTTGGCGCTGTTAACCGCAGATGATCAGTCGCAAAAACGCTACGATGATTTTGTTGCTTGCATGAATGGGGAAGAGGTCGCTGACGTGCCAGCTGTTGTGCTTTCTGCTTGTCAGACCTTGCAACTGTATGACCAAACCCACCAATTAGTTCAAGAATTAGGAGGAGTCGCTGATGAATGCTAGCATGACCATGAAATTAAGTAAACGCTTATCATTTGGTGAAGAAGTTGCCAACAGCGTGACACATGCCGTTGGGACTGTTGCCATGCTTGTTTTATTACCTATTACCGCTATTTACAGCTACCAACATTATGGTATGGAAGCTGCTGTTGGGATGTCGATTTTTGATATTAGTCTATTTTTGATGTTTTTATCATCGACCATTTACCACTCTATGCAGTACGATTCACCGCAAAAATTCGTTCTTCGAATTATTGACCATAGTATGATTTACATTGCCATTGCGGGTTCTTACACGCCTGTTGCTCTCTCTTTAGTGGGCGGATGGCTTGGTTATCTGATTATCGTTTTGCAGTGGGGTGCGACTATCTTTGGTATTTTGTATAAGATTTTCGCCAAAGAGATAAACGAAAAATTCTCCCTTTCCCTTTATTTGCTTATGGGTTGGTTGGTGATTTTCATCATTCCAAGTATTGTGACGAAGACTGGTGTCGTCTTTTGGTTGCTCATGCTTGCGGGTGGATTGTCTTACACCGTTGGTGCGATTTTCTACGCACGCAAACGCCCTTACGACCACATGATTTGGCATCTCTTCATTTTATTAGCCTCTATGCTGCATTACGTTGCCATCGTCTTCTTCATGTTGTAATACAAAAAAACACTGATATCGCTATCAGTGTTTTTTTGTTGCTTGTAATTTGCCATATAATAAATAATCAACCTGCCTAAGTTGGTCAATGGTTTTGCAATTTAGGGCACACATAATCAAACGCAGGTCATCTTTCCAGCCGTTGATAATGGCAATCGCTTTTTCGACTGGGTATTTTTCAACAAGTTCTAAAACAGTGCGAGATAAACCGACTGCTTTAGCCCCTAATACCAAACATTTAATGATATCCAGAGGATGGCGAACACCACCAGAGGCAAGAATTTCCATCTTATCCACCATTGGCTGAGCATTTAAAAGGGTCTGCACTGTGCTTTGTCCCCAATCATCGAGGTAAGAACGGTTATTGCCACGCTGGTTTTCAATATAAGCAAAACTAGTCCCACCACGCCCTGAAATATCGACAGTCTGAATACCCAGGTCATGCGCCATCTCAATAGTTTTAAGGTCCATCCCAAAGCCGACTTCCTTAAGAATAACGGGAACAGGAGATTTGCTGGCATAATCAGCTAGGTTGGCTTTCCACTGATGAAAAACGCGCTCTCCCTCAGGCATAAGCAACTCTTGCATGAGATTAACATGGACTTGCAGAAAAATAGGCTGCAGCTCTTGAATAGTTTGCAGACCGAGTTCATAAGGCTTATCAATGCCGATATTGGTCGCTAATAACAATTGTGGAAATTCTGACGACTTGGGATAAGACTGGTCTTTTGGATTTTTCAGCGCAGCACTATAAGAACCCGTCACCATAACCAGTCCTGTCGCTTGGGCCACCTGAGCTATTTTGCGATTGACAGCTCTGCCTTTTTCCGAGCCACCCGTCATCGCATTGATGTAAAAAGGAAAATCAAAATCTTGCCCAGCAAAATGAGTTGTGAGATCAATCTCGCTCAAATCATAGTCTGGCAAGGAATGATGAATCAATTCCATATCGTCAAATGAATTGTAGGGCGACTGGTAAGCCAA
Source organism: Streptococcus alactolyticus (assembly GCF_042649785.1). Lineage (NCBI taxonomy): Bacteria > Bacillati > Bacillota > Bacilli > Lactobacillales > Streptococcaceae > Streptococcus > Streptococcus alactolyticus. The sequence goes on from NZ_JBHRZX010000013.1 coordinate 68,219, forward strand.
AGCGTGCTTGATGTGGTCATCTTTACGGTTGGTCATGCTAATTCCTCCAAATCCAGTAATACAATTCCTGCATCTTCCCAGCGTTTGATGAGGGTTTTGGTGTCTGTTTGATTAAAGGACAGAGCGATGCCGCAATCGCCGCCGCCTGAACCTGATGATTTGGCAATAACGTCCAAGCCTTCTTCGGCTGCTTTCAAAGTTTTCAGAGTGTCATTGTAAATGGCTGGGCTCAAACCGAGCAACAAATCGCTGACCTTTTGCAGACTGGTTTTAATGACATCTTTATCACCTGTTTGTAAGGCTTCTTGGCAAATTAAGACTTGATTTTGAGTGTCCTTCAAAAAATCTGGTGTGATAGCCGATTTGACCAAACAAATCATATCCTTTGAAATAGAAGGTTGTCTGGTCCAACCAACCAAGAAATCACAGGCTAAAGCAGGCTTAAGAATGTCAATGCGATAGCCCCAATCCTTAGCCAGCACCTCTTGAATGCTTTCTGTGGCAATCCAACTTGCGACTTTTTGACGGTCAAAAGAGGTAAAGGCCACCAAGTCCTCATAAGTAATACAGGCAATATCGCCCATTGAACCGTTGTCCCCCATTTTCAAGAGCGTATAAGACGCCAACTTAAAAATAGTATTTGCCGATAAGTTCAAGTCATAAAAGGCAGACAAGGCTTTCAATGTCAGAACCGTCACTGAACCACTTGAGCCAATACCAAATTTCTTGCCGTCGCGCTCCATTTTTCCTGTAATACGAAGGTCAAAGGCAGGCAATGCTTCCAAAGATTTCCCCAAACAAGCGGCTAATGTCTTAATCGTCTGCTGAATAAGGGAGTAATCACTGTTTGGAGTCATGTCAGCACCTGCATCAAACATATCTGAAAAGAGGTGGATCGTCCTAGCTTCCCTAACCTGCGCGGTCATGTAAATGGGGATATTTTTGATAATAGCGGTCTGACCTGGGGTTAAAATAGCGTATTCCCCCGCAATATAAAGCTTACCGCCTGTTTGCACACTAATCGTTTTCATCTGGCAATACCTTGGTTTGTGAGGCAATTACGCGATACTTCTCTTCAAAACGTTTGGTTAAGCGCTCCAAATCATCTTCTAAACAAAGCACTTTAACGTTCGGACCTGCATCCATAGTGAAATAGCATTTTTCCCCTTGGGCACGCAAACTCTTAACAAAATCCATAGCCTCATAAGACGCATCGGTCAGATAGTTAAAAGGAGGATTGGCATGGGTATTGGTATCATGCATGGCAAGGGCGTTGCGCTCAGTCAATTCCCCCACGCGCTCAAAGTCGTTGGCTTTTAAATAAGCCAACATATCCTTGTAATCTTGTTCTGATTGTTTGACCCAATCCGCAAAAGTGGTTGAGGTTTCTACGCAACGTTTCATGCCTTCGCGGCTAGAAATAGGCTTTTTATTATCGTTTAAAACTAGCATAATCATCGCCAGCTTGAGGTCAGTCTGAACAGGGTAAATGTCGCCGCTGTCCTTATCCCAAGCTGCAATGGGTCCAAAAAAAGAACGCGACGATGAACCAGAGGCAAATTTGGCTTTTTGAGCTAGTCGAGCCTGCGTCAATCCAGTTTCAAATAGTTCGTTGCAAGCTTTGACAAGGGCTGATAGGCCACTAGAACTTGAGGATAATCCCGCAGCTGTTGGCATGTTATTGCTTGTTTCAACGCTGACAAACTGGCTACGGTCCCCACGGTATTGGTCAATAATGGCTGAAATCTTAGCGTGTTCTTTCTCGTCTTGCAAGACCCCATTGATGTAAAATATATCCTTAGTTGCTGATGGGGGCAGGAAAGAAACGGTTGTTGTCGTAAAGAGATTGTCCAAAGTCAAGGAAATACTGCTAGTTGCTGGAATCATGCAGGCAGCGTCAGCTTTTCCCCAGTATTTGATAATGGCAATATTAGCGTATGATGTTACCGTTACAGTTTTTCGATCCACGTTTGAACCGCTCCTCCTTCTTTTAATACATGACTAATGTGCTCCGCGTCAGCTTGATCGCTTGAAAGGGCAATAATACACCCCCCAAGTCCGCCACCGCTCATCTTGGCTCCAAGGGCACCATTTTTCAAAGCAAGAGCAACCAACTGATCCGAAAGATCCACGCTGACACCGATAGCTTGCAAATGACTATGGGCCTTGGTCATCATCTGACCGATGGTGTCAATAGCCTTATCTTGAATCGCTTTCTGGACGATTTCCGTCAAATCACCCAATGCCGCTAGATGAGGAAGGTTGGCTTCTTCAGTTTGTGCCACTTTTTCGACGGCTTCTCTGGTGTTACCATAAATCCCCGTGTCTGCAATCACCAAATAAGCCCCCAAATCCAAATCTAGCGTGTTAAAACCAATGTTTCGGACAAAGGTAATGGCTTGGTCACTCAAACACGTCTTGGCATCCAAACCACTCGGATTGGAATGCGCAATGATTTCCGCCTTGTTCACCAAAATTTCCAATGTTTGTCGGTCAATGCTTTGCTCAAAGTAATCAAAAACCGCTCGAATAGCTGCAATAGATACCGCTGCCGACGACCCCATCCCTCGTTTTTGAGGAATTTCGGAACGAATGGCACAAGAAATCGGAATATCCGTGTGATTAAGGTACTCAAGAGCTGAATAAATCGCAGTTGACACCGTATCGTAAAAGTCAAATGTTATCTTCTCTTTGGCTGGATAAATGCAGCACTCAACCTCAATTCCCTTAAGCGGAATCGCAATGGCAGGATAGCCATAAACCACCGAATGCTCACCCATCCAAATAATCTTACTATGCGCCTTACCAACGCCAATTTTCTTAGTCATTTTCTTCTCTTATTAAAAAATTTAGTCCACCTACCATTGTATCATCAATAACAAAAAAAAGCGACTATTACTGAAAATTGATTAGAGGGAATATAATTCTTTTCATATGCTACCCACATTTTGGAAGGAAAAAAGTAAGTATAATCCTTGTGTCTTATTGACAGTGGGATTACACTTACTTGCATTTAACAATTCTTATTGATTTTTGTAGCTAGCATCAATGCCAGAGAAAAATTGTTTAGATAATTTGGAAATGGTGCCATCTTGTTCAAGTTCTTTCAGGGCTTTGTTAATCTTCTTTTGAAGAGCTTCATCTTGACCTTTATTAAAAGCAATGGCAATGTTTTCTTCACCAATTTCACCATCTAAAATTTTCAAATCCAATCCTTTTTGCTTGATAATAGCAGCTAAAATGGTCTTAGCATTTGAATAGCCATTGACTTGACCATTTGTCACTGCAGAAAATGCAGCTTCGCGGTCATCATAAGTTTGGATGGTGGTGCTTGGATTAAATTGCTTAAGGACGGTGATTTGGTTAGAACCAACAGTTGCTGCGATGGTCGTATTGGATAAGTCATCAACAGATTTTAGGTGAGAATCTAATTGAGTGACAACACCATATTGGAAAGCAGCATACGGTGTTGAGAAATCATAGGCTTCTTTTCGTTTATCCGTTATTGCCACAGAACTTGCCACTGCATCCACTTTATGGCTAGTCAACAAACCAAATAAACCGTCAAAACTAGTTGTCGTAAAATCAACACGATAACCCATTTTATCTGCTACAGCTTTCATAACTTCTACGTCAAATCCTGTTAAATTTCCATTATCATCTTTATATAAGACCCTGGAAAACTAACCTCAGTTGTCGCCACTTTCAAAACAGGTTTATCTGATGAGGCTGTGCTTTCTGATGCTTGATTGCCCTTGGTAGCTGTTTGATAGCCAAAATAAGCAAGTACTGCAATAACCACAATGGCAATAATCCCAATAATCGATTTTTTCTTCATTCATTAATCTCCTCTAAAATAAACTTGAACAGTTGACACCACATCGTCAACTTTAGCTAAACTTTCTCCAATATTATTTTCGGGAACAATCCAAGATTGAATTGTCTCCTTACTAAAATGAGTGCTTACAGTAGGCTCTTGATAAAGCAAACTAATAAAATCATCGTGATTTTCGATTGCCTTCATCGCTGCTTGATAAACCAACTCATGTGCGGTTTGCTTACCAATAACTTTCCCCAACTTAAACATGATACGCTCTGAATAAGGGAGACTGCCTTGAATATCAAGGTTTTTCCGCATCTGAACGGTATTAACCTCTAACTCCGACAAGATATAAGTCAATTGAACTAGCTGAGCATCCAAATAACTGGTGATTTCTGGAAGAGCAACCCACTCATTGCGCCAATGAATAGCGTCACGTTCGCCATCAATCAACATAGATTGTAATATTACGCTATCATCTGAAAAAATGGGCTGCGTCAGGCTCGCAACCCCTTCTATCAAAGCTGGATTGCGTTTTTGAGGCATGGTTGATGAACCAATTTCCCCCTTACGAAAAGGTTCGTGAATTTCATTGATTTCAGTTTTCATCAGGGTAAACAGTTCATGTCCAATTTTACCCAAGGTACCAGCATAAATCCCTAAAGTCGTAGCGAATTCTGAAAAGCGATCTCTGGATGGCTGCCATGAAATATTGGGAACGACCAAACCCAATTCAGCCAAGGTTAAACGCTCAACTTCAATTCCCCTTCCGTCAAATGCAGCGTATGTCCCAACAGCACCACTGATACTTCCAACAAAAACCTCATTGAATTCCAATTGGCGTAAACGTTTGTGATTTCTTAATAATTCATCCAACCAAATGGCTAATTTAACGCCAAATGTAATCGGAATAGCGTGAATGCCATGAGTTCGCCCCATCATAAGAGTAGAAAGGTGCTTTTGGGCCAATGCTGCTACTGTTTGAATGAGGGCTTTTGAATGTTGCACAATCACATCATAGGCTTCTTTGGTTTGCAACATAATACCTGTATCAACAATATCTTGAGTGGTAACACCGTAATGCACGTATTCCCCCGCCTCAGTGCCGACTAATTCTTGAAGCGCATGAATTAAAGCAATCAAAGAGTGCCGCTTTTGAGCACTTTCTTTTTGCAAGGCCAAAAGGTTGAGATGTTCAACTTTTGCTTTTTCAATAATTTGTTGTGCTGCCGTTTTTGGAATAATGCCCAATTCACCTTCAATTTTAGCCAGAGCCACCTCAACCGCTAATTGTTTTGATACTTTGTTCTCGTCACTCCAAATCAAGCGAATCTCAGGTGTTGAAAAATTATTTTGCAATAATATCAAATCTAAAACACTTGTCATTTGTCATCTTTCCCTTTCTTATAAGGCTGAACTCTCTAAAGACCCACGATAGAGTGAATGAACAAAGGCACGCACGCGCTCATGACTGTTATTATTAGAAAGTAATAGATCCGTAGGTCCTTGTGTTAAAATTTCCCCATTTTCAATAAAGACAACATTATCTGCCGTCTTTCTAGCAAATGCCATTTCATGAGTCACTAAAATCATGGAAATGTTTTCTTCTGCCAGAGTTGAGATAACTTGCAAGACTCCATCGACCATTTCAGGGTCAAGAGCTGAAGTTGGCTCATCAAATAAAATGATTTTGGGCTTAAACGCAATAGCAACACGTTGCTGTTGCCCGCCTGATAAAGTAACTGGGTACTTATTTTCAAAATCTGCTAAACCAACTTTTTCCAAAGACTCATGTGCGATGATTTCGGCCTCTTTTCTTGAAAAACGACCGCTTAAAACCAAAGGCTGAACCACATTTTGCAAAACCGTGTAATTCTTAAACAAGTGAAATTGTTGAAAAACCATGGTTGAATGGTTGCGAATCTGACGAATCTGACGAATATCACGCTTATTTATCTTTCCTCCGATGACTTCAGTATCTCCAACTCGCAACCTTCCTGACGTTGGTATCTGTAACAGATTCAAGGTGCGTAACAGGGTTGTTTTACCTGAACCGCTTGGTCCAACAAAAGCGGTCACCGTTCCTTCTTCAATAGTTAAATCAATGGATTTTAAAATGGTTTTGTGACCTATTGTCACTTCTAAATTAGTTAACTCAATCAAACTCATCTACGGACCTCCTATACGGTGCTGTCAAATCTCTTTCAAATAGATGTTGTATCCAAGTGTAGATCACAATCATCAGCCAATACAGTAGCCCTATGGCTAAATAGGTTTCAAAATAGCGTAAAGAACCTCCTGCAATCATTTTTGCGTGGGCAAATAACTCTGTTATTCCCAAGGTGAATACAAGCGATGTTTCTTTTAGCAAACTAACAAATGTATTTCCGGTAGCGGGTAAAGCATTTAAAGTCGCCTGAGGCAAAATGACATGTAGAAAAATCTTCCAACCCGGGATGTTAAGAGCTTGCCCTGCCTCAATTTGCCCTTTATCAACAGAATTAACGGCTGCTCTAAAAATCTCAGCCAAATAAGCAGATTGTTTTAAGCCAAGACCTACAACAGCTGAGGTAATGGCGGTCATTCCTTGAAAAGCTGGAAATAACTGAGGTAAGCCATAAAATATTAAAAACAATTGCACCAAGGTCGGCATCCCACGAAATAAGGAAATGTAAACATTAGCAAAGTATCGTAGCGTTTTTTGATTGGATAGTTGAAACCATGTCATCAAAGCTCCGACTAAAATCGCTAATAACATAGAAGCCATTGCAATAAAAATGGTTACAGGAATGTAGGCAGGTAATTTTAAAAATAATTCAAAAAAGTATTGCCAACTAAAATTCATGGCTTACTCCTTTCAATAATGTTTGCAAAGCTTCATCCTTAACATCTAACAAAGCTTCTTGATTAAAGGTTTTGATGAGGTAAACCGTTTTATGATCTGAAAAAAGTGACTTCTCACCAAGGTAACGAAAACCCATTTTTTCGTAAGCATCAATGAGCCAAGGATGTTCTAGAGCCGTTCCCAGCGTCACAGCAGGTGCCTTCAATTCTTTTAGGATATAGTTGTCAATGATTTCTGATATCAAGGACTTAGCATGTCCCTGCCCTTGAAAATTAGGATTTGTCGCCACCCAGCCTAAGTGGGGGAGGAAAAAAGGACTCGGATTATCTGACCAAGGCAGCCTAACTGAAACAGACGATACCAGTTGTTTATCAAGCACTTTTACAAAAGTAGGCGTTGTTTGCAGTGCTTTTTCAAGTTCTGATTGAGTCATTATCCCTGCTTTAAAATGAATTCCTAGTCTTTCATTTGCTTCATAAGCTTGATGATACAAGTTCACTAATGCTTCACTAAATTCATATGTTGCTTGCTGATAGGTCATACATTTCCTTTCTTTTTTAGTCTAACAATGTTATTTTTTCAAAAAATTCTGATAGTTTTAGCAGTGTTTTTTCCATTAGTTGCCAATAAATGGCGTCGAGTTTCCCTTGAGTTAACTGGTGATACTTAGCAAAATGCTCTCGTGATGATAACGGATTTTGAGGAGAACCTTTAGGATATTGTACTAACTGATCAAAAATGATCTGATGATTGCTTCTGATAATCAAACGTATTGGACGTGTGCTATCATCGCTTGGCAAATCATTAAAACGGCTAATTTTTTGTGCAAATTCACGAAAGTCAGTAGATGTTTTTTCCTCGGAAAAATCAGAACTTTCCACACTTCCTTTAGATAAAACCAACCACAAAAGGTATTCAATTGAAAACTTACCTTCTAAACACGTTTTAGGAAAACGATGCGTCAAAGCCCGATCCCCTGTCGCAGAAAAATGTACTTCAATATCAGATACTTCATCAGCCCCTTATCCCAAATTGGTAAGCTTTTTCTCCCAAATCATAGCCAGCATTGGATGTAGAGCAAAAAGGGTATTTCTTAAACCATAAGCCTGGTGATAAGATTTGAGCAGGTTCCAACCAATTATCCAAGAAAGCCGTCACAGAGAAATGCTGCCGATTAAAGATTTGAAACCAACCTGTCAAGGGGGATAAGACATCATCGTAAGCTGTCATGCCCAAATTCACTAACTCATAGGCTTGAACAGCATTTCTTGCTGCAAATCCTACATTTAAAGGCTTACCATCTGTTCCTTCTTGGCAGAGAAAGCCTGCAGATTGCGTTGATGTTAACGATAATAACTGAGAATATTCGTCAACGGTAAGGTTTTAAAATAACCAATAGCAACAGCAGCAGCTAAACTACCAATGGTGGCTGTACTATGCCAGCCTTGTTTAATGTGTTGAGGTTGGCACTGCAGACCAATCCTGCCAGCAAATTCCACGCCTTGAACATAAGCCGCTAATAACCTTTCAAAAGAATCATCGGCATCACTGACAGCTAACAGCGCCGAAAAGATGACTGCACTTGGATGCCCTCGAAAATTGGCTTGAACACCGTCTAAATCATGGTAGTGAGCCAAATAGCCTGATAGCAAGGCTGATTGCTCCTTTGATGTTCGATAAGGGGTTAAAAGAATCAGATGACTGCCAGCTTTTTCGAGTGATGCTTGCAACAAACCTTTCCTTTTAGCTGATTGTAATCCAGCAGAATAACAAGCTAAATAATCTAATAAAGCTATTTTCGCAAGCGCTATGCTTTCCTTATATTGCGGAGTATCATGAATCTCTTTTTGCAATTGTTGGATCATTTTTTTAGTAACGCTCATAACTTCTCAAATCATTTCTCACCAGCGTAGTAATCCAATAAATACAGGCTCTATAATTTCTGTAGTGGGTAAATCCACCATGGAAATTATGGAGCCTTTTTGAGTGTAGAAAAAAAGTCCCATATGACCTATAATGAAAAGCGTTCAAACTATCATTCTAGAAAGGTTCAT